>CANQLJ010000001.1 GCA_947624685.1 Candidatus Gastranaerophilales bacterium
GTGCGTGTTTTGGCTTTTGCTCATATAAGAGCGACTTCGAAACAAGTTCCTCGATAAAACGATGCCGGACCCCGACACCGAAATTAAATTTTTATTGCCGAAATTTAAAATTTTCTTTTTTAAAATTATTCCTCAAAAATTTTTTTAATCGTGCATGGGGGTATGGATTTTTAAAAACGATTCCGAATTATACCCGACCGAAAATAATAATACGGGGCGAGGCTATACGCTATTTTTATTTTAATTCAACCGAATTAAATTGTTTCTTTTTTGCTACCCCCCCCGATATAAAAAACGTATAAATGTATCTTGTTTTTTGTACATAATAAAAACAAAATGTAAATAATTGTAAAAAATAAATATTTATTTTGTTTTTTGTATTGATTAAAAACAAGATAGATTTATAATAATTATACAAGGAACGCAAAAACAAAGGAGGCAATATGAACACATTTTATTATTTTGAAAACAACATTTATGAAACAAAAGAGGAAGCACAAAACGCAACAAAGAATTTCAATAATAAAAGAATAGATGAAATTCAAACGGAAAAAGATTTTAATTCTTTTGAAGAATTATATACCCAAGCAAGAGAAGAAGGAAATTCATGCGTTGATTCGATTGAATGGGCAAGATAAAAGGCGGCAAAATGAAAATAATTGAATTCAAATTCACAAACGAAAACGGCGAAGAGCGATTGAGAATAACATTTAATCATCATCAAGCGGCAATATTTACTTCCGAAATATCTTTAAATTATGACAGATGTAAAAATTTAAAAATCGCCCAAGCGAAAGAGAATGTCATAAAAGATTTTTTAAACAGTTTCAACGGTAAAAAATACACAAGAAAAGAAGTGTTGTTGGCTTATTCCAAAGTCGATAATCATTTTAAAGATGTTTACAAAGAAGAATTTCCGCACGGCGGCTATCGTAACGGAGGACGTCCAAAAGGCTCGAAAACCGAAAAAACCGAGCGAATAAATTGGGCGGTAACTCCCGAAGAAAAAGTTATGTTGAATGATGTTTTAACGAATTTTCGCAACAATAAAAAGCAAAAACAAGAGGATAATTTATGATTAAAGTTTCAACAACCAAAATTGAACCGATGAAAGAAAAAGATTGTTTGCCGTTGCAATTAGCAAAGGCAAAGTTTATAAATGATTTTCGTTCATCGCTTGAATCGCTTCAAGAAAAAGTTATTTCCGAAAATACTTTAAAAGAAATTAAATCAAAGTTTTATTCAAAACTTAATGAATATCGCATGCAAGTACACAAGGAAAATTCGCCTTTTTATAAACACGATTGTTCGGAGTGTGTTTGGTTGGGCGATTTTATTGAAGCAAGTTTTGACAAAGGAATATTAAATTTTTCATTTTATGATTTATATTATCACGACAGAGAAACAACAATCGAATTTGTTGCTCGTTATGGCGATTGCCCGAGTGATTATATTTCATATACTTATTTTAAGAATTTACCGACGGAAGAAATATTTAATAAAATGTTAGAAATCAAAAAAACTCTTCCTCCTATATTTGAAATATATAATCGGATTAGTTCTTGCATGCCAACGCTTGATTTGAAAATTGAAATTAAATAACAAAAAAGCCGACTTTAATTACAAAAGTCGGCTTTAAAATTACAAAATATTTAATTTTTTTACAAAAATTGTATTTTACGCACAAACGATTTTAAAAAGGGTTTTAAATACAAATTATCATTTTTTACATTTAACCCCCTTTATTTTTTATCCTAACCCCCTACATTTTAATTTTTTAATAAACTTTATTCCTTAAAAATATTCCGATTTATTTCCACGCAGATCTGCGTAAAAAATTTTTAAATAAATTTTGGCAATAAAAAAGGGGAACCCGAACACGGATTCCCCCTCGCTTATTGTCGGCATTAAACGAATTTTGAGCTTTTGCCCTTCGCTCTTTGCCGACCTCCGCTGAACAAAGAAGAACATTTCCCCTCATCAACTCCCCTTTGTTTGAACGGTTCTCTAAATAAAACCCCCTTCGGCGAATTTCTCCGCTTCGGGGGTGCCTTTAAGAAGAGAACCTTGAAATTTTGAATTAAAAAATATATAAATTACCGTCTGCAGTTCCGAGTGAATCAACGTGAACCCAAGTCGGAGTTGATTTAATATTTTCAAGCCGACGGATTTTCTTTAATTCTTTAAGGTTTATGAGTTTTTTTGAATGTTCCCATAATCCCATATTATCGCCGCCTTTGTCGTGCAAATCGAAGCCTTTGGCAAGATTATGCCCGCCCAAATAAGGCGTTGTTTTTGCTTTAACAAGCGGGTCAATGTTACATCTTAAACCGCATTGAGATAA
This sequence comes from Candidatus Gastranaerophilales bacterium, assembly GCA_947624685.1. Taxonomy (GTDB): domain Bacteria; phylum Cyanobacteriota; class Vampirovibrionia; order Gastranaerophilales; family Gastranaerophilaceae; genus RUG14156. The sequence goes on from CANQLJ010000001.1 coordinate 2,345, forward strand.
ATTTCCGCCGCTTGCCCAATTATTTATAATAATCGGTTTCCCCCAAGTTTCTCGGATTTTGTCGATGTCTTGTTTATCTTCATCATCAAAGAAACCCCAAATAAATTTTTCGCCGTAACGGGGAGTATAAAAATTATATACGGCTTTTGAAACAAGCTCTTTTATTGTGAAATATTTGCAAATATACATTTATTTCCCTCCTCTTCTTTCCAAAAGATAATTTTTAATATCGGAAATGCCTTTTGACAATTCTTCAAAGTGTTTTTCGCCGTCGTCAAGCCGTTTGTGAGCAGATTTGACTCCCGCTTCGTTTTTAATGGTTCGCTCAATAACGCTGTTATGTTTGTCTTGTTTCTTTTCGAGGTTCAATAATTTTTCCTCGAATTTTCCCATTTTGTGAGCAACATAAAGCCCTTGAATAATAACCGTTAATAAAATTCCGATGAGTTCATAATTTACATTCATAAATTACGCCCTCCAACCTTGAAATTTTTGAAAATTATCGACACAATGAAACATCGCCCAACGCTTGAAAGAGCCAACGCCGGAAACATACAAAAGCCGTTCGAAAACTTTATCGGCAAAATAACGGTCGTTCCCCGCAAAACAATGATTTTCACAAAGTACATCGTGAATCATCGAAGGAATTAAGAAACGAGGGTCGGTTTTTGCTCCGATAACACGCCAAGCAAAACGGGGAATTGTCGCCCCGTCCCAAGTGTAACCCCTTTTTATTGAAAAAGCATAACGGCTATTTCTTTTTAAATCAAAAAGAACAACCGCTATGTCTTTTTTATTTAAAAACGGTTTTTTTGCGATGTCGTCTTTTTCTTCCTTCGACATTTTGGGTTCGATAACCCGAAAACCGACATCGGGTTTATGGGAAAAATATATCGCCAAGTCGTCGTCATTGTACCATTTACAAAGCGAATCTTTTTCCATTATTCGCCCCCAATCTCGCCGCTTGTTATTTTTTCAAGTCGTTCTTTTGCTTCCGCTATTGCCGCCGAATATTCGGGAATTATTTCTTCCAAAACCTGATGAATTTTTTCAAAAAATCCTAAACCCAAAGAGCAACATTCGATGCGTTTTTTGAGTTTTTCGGGATTATCCGTATTGAACATTTTTTCAACGGCTTCGCCGAACGATTCAAGAGCCTTTTGAAATTTATCGTATAATTTTTCATATAAACTTTTCCCGATTTTTGAAATCGCCGATTTTACAATCGTTGTAATTATCGGAAAAACATATTTTTTGCATAGTTCCAAACCGAAATTTTTTAAATTCATTTTCAAATCTCCTTATTTTGCTGATAACCGCTCCTTGAAATATTCGATTTTCTTTTTGTTGTGTTCGATTTCGTTCTCGGCGTTTTCAATCCCACGTCTGCAGGATTCAATATCATCCTCAAATAAAACGAATTCGCAACCGCACGCCAAACATTTCATTTGAAAAAATACTCTTTCGGAATCGCCTTCGGATGATTCGATTATTTCAATCAAATCGTTTTTACACAAAGGGCAATAAACATTCGTATTCAAACGGGGTTCTTCTCTTTCCGGCTCCGATAATAATAAATTTATCAAGCCTTCGTCTTTACGCTCAATGCAACTCCGAATTTCTTCCGCTTTTGATTTTTCTTTATACATTTTTTATTCTCTCCTTAAAATGATGTCGGGGGAGGAATACCCCCCCCGAACAATCGGCATCGGTTCCGTGAACCGAAGCTAAGTCTATTCATTCGCCGCTTGGTCGAATAAATCTTGTTGTTTTTCTTTGGCTTCGCCTCGAATATATAAAACGGCTTGCCGCTTTAATTCTTCGATTTGTTCCAAAGCGTAATCGGGCATTGAATATCCCTTTTCGGCTTCGAGCATTATATGCGGGGTATTTACGCACAAAGGTTGAGGAACTCCGTTATTTAACGGAATTTGCCCCGAAATAATAACTCCGCCTTTTTCTGAAAAATTGACGGTCGTAATTAAAACGTCGTCCTCTTTGCCTTCGATTTCGCAAATTTTGCAAAACACGCCCGACAAATCTTGCATTGCTTTTAAGAAACTGTCAAGGGGCTTCGCTTGCCCCTTTAAAATAACCGTTTTGTCGTTCTTTTCGTTTCTTTCGTTGTAACAAATATCGGGAATGTCCGTTTTTGCATCGATTCTGATTTTTGAAATGAAGCCGTCAAAATCGGGTTTCATTTTTGTTGTAATTTTTGTAACTTTGCTTTTTGCCATTTTTGTTTCTCCTCTTAATTTTTCAAACTCTGCTTATACTCGTTAAAATATTCTTCTTGTTTCGTTAGTAAAAAGAACCATAATTCGATAATATCCAAGACGGACATCATTTCGGCGTTTTCCGAAGTTGCTTCAACATCGTAAATATTGACTTTTAAATTTTTAAATTTTGAAATGTCGCCGCCTAATTGCCCGTAGGCGTTCATTACGGGAATTATTTCATTCAATTTTTTGTTGTATAAATCCGCCCACTTTGGTTTATATGTTTTGCCGTTTTTATATAAAACGGGCGTGTCGAGCTTCTTTTTATACTCGTCAAACTCCGGCGTATTGTCCTCGCTGAATATTTGTTTAACAAGTAAATCTTTTGAAACGGTTTCATATTCGGAATGAGAAACAAACGCCTCTTCATACTGATATTTTGTTAAAACCCCCGTTTCCGATTCGGTTTCAATTTTTTTGATGTTGCGGCGAATATAAACGCCGTCTTTTGAACTTGAAATGTCAATTTCGCACGGCAAAACGCCGCTTTCAACGGTTTTGTAATTTAACATAAATTCTCCTTAACTTATTTTTTAATTATTTTTTTGGCGAAAAATGATTGCTGATAATCTTTTTACAAACTTTTATATTTACAAAAGGTTCGATATATTTTTTATAAGCTCCGTGCGTTGCCGTAGGCTTGAACCAACCCAAATAACTTAACATTTGACAAGCATCAAACCAAGTAATTCGACCCTTTTGTTTTATTCTCCGAGCTTTTCTTATTGCCCGAATAAATATTTTTCCTCTGATTGTTGTTTTATCCCGATAGAACTTAAATCCCATAAAATCAATAAAGCGACCTTTTCTTTTGCCGTTTTTATCGATGTAATCAAATCTAAAAATTTGATAATTAGATTTGACTTCCAAATCAAGGGATTTTAAATATTCCCGAATCAGTTCAAACTGTTTTTTAAGTTCCTTTTTGTTTCTTCCGAAAATAACAATATCATCCATATAGCGAACATAGCATTTCGCTTTTAAAACTTCTTTTATATAATGGTCGAACGGTTGCAAATACCAATTTGCGAACCATTGAGAAGTATAAAAGCCAATCGGAAGTCCTTGTTTTATAATTTCTCCGTTATGCTCGGCGGCGTTTGAATCAATAACGTAATAAACCAAAGCGAGCATTTTTTCGTCGTGAATTAAATTCTTGAATCGTTCTTTCAATAAATCCGTGTTTATGGATTGATAAAAATGATGTATGTCGATTTTTAAAACATATTTAATCTCTTTGGGATTGTTTTTAATAAATTTTTCAAGATATTTTTTGCCGTAATGTATGCCACGCCCCGGAATGGAACCGCAAGAATAAACATACATTCCTTTCATAAATATTTTTTGCAAAGTTTCAACGACGACGTGTTGGCTCCATTGTTCGGGGTAAAAATAAGGCTGAATAATAATTCTTTTCTTTAATAAAAAGCCGTCGTTAATTAAAGTCGCTTTATGAACAAGCGGCTTGTAATCTCCTTTTAAGAGCCATTCTTTAAAAAGTTTTATATATTTATCTTGATTTTCTAAAATTTTTAAAACCGCCGGACGGTTTCTTTTTCCTTTACTTGCACCGTGAAGCGACGAAATCAAAACTTCGTCGCTTGTAGCAATTTCAAAGAGGTGGTTGTATGATTTCATTTCTCTTACTAAAACCTCACGAACTTTCGATAAACTACTTGCCCGTGCCTCTTGTTCGGTTAATTTTTGCCGAGCGGCAAGGATAATAAGCCACATTGTAAGACTTTTATGTTAGTAATAGAGCGACACGCCATAGTTCCAATTCGAGTTAGACACGGCGTTGTTCAAATTCAACGCAAAAGCACCGACACACAAGCCGTCATTCGGATTACTGCCAAAGCGAGCGAACTCGTGAGTTATTATCCGTTTTTAGTAATAGAGCGACACGCCATAGTCCCAATTCGAGTTAGACACGGCGTTGTTCAAAGTCAACGCAAAAGCTCCGGCTATCAAGCCGTTATTCGGAGAACTGCCAAAGCGAGCGAACTTGTGAAATATTACCCTTTTTTAGTAATAGAGCGACACGCCATAGTCCCATGCAGACCAAGAAGCCGCATAAGCCAAAGTCAACAAAAAGGCTCCCGCCGGAAAAGCGACAGACGAAAGACCGCCAAAGCGAGCGAACTTGTGTTTATTATCTTTTTAGTAATGGAGCGACACGCCAAAGTTCCAAAGCGATTCACGAACGGAGTCCGCCAAATACAAAACAAAAGCACCGTCCAACAATCCGTCCACGGGACAAGAGCCAAAGCGAGCGAGTCCGTAGTTATTACCCAAATTTTAAATGTACAATGACAAAAGTCATGCATGATAATAACACAAAAAAACTCGCTTTGATTCTTTTAAAAAAATCGCCGAGAGCCTAACGGCTCTTTTTTCTTTGGGGGAGAAATCCCCCAAACCCCCTTAAGAGGGTGTGTAAGAGAGCGACACGCCATAGTACCAATCCGAGTTAGACACGGCGTCGCCCAAAGTCAACGCAAAAGCACCGACACACAAGCCGTCAAACGGATAACGGCCAAAGCGAGCGAACATTGTTCCCGAAGCAACCCAAACGCCGTCGGGAATAAACGTCGAACTTGAACCGCTTGTTTTGTCGGGCAATAATCCCATTCCGCCGACAAGCGAAACTCCGTTAATATATCCGCCCGTTACATTTGCCAAAGTGATTCCCGAATCAATATAACCTTCGGCGTTTGTTCCGTCGGTATAATCATCTGCAGTCGAACCGTCGGCAGTCCCCGGCGTAAATTTTACATACAATTTTCCGTTTACGGCGATTAAACCTTGAACGATTTTCCAAATATTTCCCCAAGGGTTTTCCCTGTGGAAAACTTTAACGGCTCCGTTGTCTTTGTCGCCGTGGAATGCTCCTCGGTTAATAAGCTGACCCGTTGCAAGCTGATTGTTTGCATTTGCCGAGCCGCCCGAATATCTGCCCGTGCCGAAAGCCGTTTGAGTGTCGGTTGATTTTGAAATTAAAAGCAATAAGATTTGTTCCGCCAATATTGCTCTTAATTCGTTTGAATTCCAACCTTTCCCGTTTGCTTTGGCATATTGAATTTGAGTATTGCCCGCCACGTTTTTGCAAATATTTTGTCCCGAAAGCGAGCGAACAATATTATCAACCAAGCAACCGTCAAACAAGCCGTCAAAATAAAATTCGGTCGGTTCATTGTCTGTTCCGATATGAGTCCAACATTTATAATCTTGCGATTTTTTCTTGTTTGAAACCCAAAAATGAAATTTGTCGGGTTCGTATTCTTCGGCTTTTATATAAAAGTCTTTCCATAAACGCATTGCGTTGGCGTTACAATTTACATCGGCAACGTGCGAAGGTTTACCCTCGACCGTTACGGAATAATCATTCGGATTTAATTCTTCCATAATTTGCCCGTTCAAATTTTTATATTTTGAACCGTCGAAAACTTTGGAATTGTTAATCGTGAATGAACATTCTTTTAAGTGAATTGTTCCGTTAAAAGGCGTTGCGAGTAAATCAAGTCCGAGCCTTATTGCTTCGTTCCAACCGATATTTGAAACGCTCAACTGTCCCATTTGTACTTCGTCGCCGTCGTTTGAAGTTAAATAAGCGGTAAGGGTTGAACCTCCTTTATTATAAACAAGCCTTGTTTTATAATGTGTTTCGGCTTGAGCATCGCCGCTTGAAGCGATTGTCCCGCCCGTATAAGCATAAGCGGAAGTCGGAACGCTCCATTCGATTTTCTTTGATGTATTTATTATCAACTGCGGCGAATGAGCGTTTGTCGTTGAATTGCCGTATATGGTTTGTTGTGTTGCGTTTATCGTTGCCCCCGTTGTAAATCCGGCGGCAAGTTCAAAACTTTCTATTTCTTCAACATTTTCGGGAATATAATCAATATTTCCGTAAATAGCCGTTGTAAATCCGCTACAATCCCCGTTGTCGGTTAATTTTAACGCCCCTTTTATTTTTAACCCGATGTCATTTCCCCATTGATTATAAAGCATTACGGGTTTAAATAAATCGAGCAACCAAGAATCCAACCAACCGCCGTAATCAAAACGGTTGTTTTCATAATCCATTTTTGCGGGAGCAAAATTTTCGTTTACGCAACCGACGGGGTATGTAATACAACCGTTTACATTCGAGTTTGTACTGTCATATAAAAATTCGTATTCGATAGATAAATCGAACTCGTTGGCAGGGTCGAGGTTTACGACTCCGTTTACCGAAACGGGGAACGCTCTGTAAAAATAATCCCCGTCGTCGGGCGGGGTATCTTTGAAAACTTGTGTATCGTAAAGTTCACGCCTTGTATTTTCAAGAACAACCGTTCCGTCGCTTATTGTTTGAGGATAACTGTCTTTTTTTCTGACAATGACCGTCTTTTGCCAAGTACAAAGAACGTGGTCGTTTATAATTGTATCGGTCGGGTCTTTCCATTGTAAAGAAACGCTTTTGTCTTTGTTGTGTTCGATTCTTAAGTGAGTACAATTTGAAGGCGGAATCCCTTCGTTGCCCGAATTATATCCGCCTCCGCCTCCGCCGCCCGATGAACCGTAACCCGAGCCGCTGAAAAATACTTCTCCCATTTTATTTTCTCCTTATAATAGTTTTAAAATTAAATTCAACTCAATTCCCGTCGGATTCGTCGCATAAAATGTGATTTTTCCTTCCGTTGTAATTGCTTTAAACAATCTCGAATAAGCCGACATTTCGCTTTGTGCCGTTTCGTAATCCTCCGATAATTTGAGCGTAATATGCGGATTGTCTTTTTCTTTTATTCCCTCGACTTCGACCGATTGAGAATAAGGAGCTTCGCCCCCTTCCCAGTTGTCCCCCGAGAGTTTTATTTCGCTTCCTTCAAACCTTTTGTCGATTTTTTTGAAGTTGTCGTTTAAATCACGGTCAAAATCAAAATAATCATCGCCGTCGGTTTCCATATCGGTTAAAAATAAATCAATAACTTTACTCCAAAAAGACATTTAAAATCCCTCCTTTGTCCTACAATCGCAATAATGCGATTTTTTATATTTTTGCATTTGCGATTTTGTCAAAACGTGATGTATTTCTTTTTTTCGTAAATATCGAGGAACAACAAAAACGCCGTTATGAGCGGGCTTGTTTTTGACAAGCGTTTCAATCAATTCTTGAATTTGTTCGCTTGTGAAAAAATTCTCAAACTTTACGATGAATGAATGTTTGCCGTCTTTAATCGCAATCGGGTCTTTATGTCCGTTTTCATACAAAAGAAAACCGTTCCCGACTTCTCTTGCTCCGTACATATCGAATTTTTCGTTCGGAATATTTTCAAGAACCCGAACATCAAACCCCCTGTTTTTTAAAAACTTTTCGATTTGTTGGAAGGTATGGCAACCGCCAAAACTGCTCCAATGACCTTCAACCTCTGCCGCTCTTTGCTCAAGCGTTCGTTTTTCCGAATCAATTATTCCGAAAAGTTCTTCCCCGTTTACAATGTCGTTTTTGTCAACATTTTTCGTCGGGAAATGTGTATATTTTAGATTTATAAATCGCTCTTTTAATTCTTCAAAAGGGGAAACAAGCAAATCTAAAAAATCAGACATAAAGCGTTTCGGGGTTTTGAAAGCTCTTCCGTTTCCCAACAACTTTTTAAAAGCTATTTTTAAAACATCGTTCTTCATTTTTACCCCCGATATATAATTTCGCTATTGATAGTCAATTCGGACAGATAAAAAAGAGAGCCGTTTTCAAGAACAAGTTCCGAAATCTCTTCATCATTTCCTTTTTTGACCGTGAATTTTTGAATTGTCGCTTCGCCGATTACTTGGCTTATAATTCCCGATAATTGAACCGAATTTATTTTTGCATTTGTTTCGCTATATCCCAAAACGACAATATGAGGGCGTTTTTGGTCGAGTTCGTTTATAAGCGTTGTTCTTATTTGCTCCGAAAAACTTGTGTCGCTTAAACCCGTAATTTCAATTTTTATCGGGGTATAAATCGCCTCTTTTAATTCGACTTTGGCTTGAACGGGACGGCGGTCGTGAACCCCCTCTTCCGTTCCTTCGATTGCTTTGGCTACTTGCAAAAATTGACCTTCGCCCGTTAGTTCGGTAAATTGCCCGTTTTCCCATTTCGGAAACGGGTTCGGCTCCAAACTTCCCGAAGGACTTCTATATCTGCCCGAGCCGCTCGCAATTAAATAAAGCGTTGTTGTACCTTCCTCGAAAACATAAGGAAGAACATCGACAATGCCCGGAACTTCCAACGCCCAATTATAATAATCAATCATACTTCCGATTTGTGTTTTATTTCTATAACGATATAAAACTCTTTTTCGGTATTCTTCGACCTCTTCATCTTCGCTTCCTTCAATTTTAATTCCTTGAACGGTTGCGGTTGAAGGAATTCCGTCTAAAGGGTTAGCAATATTTAAAACGGTTTCGATGCTTAAATTTCCGACCGTTCCCGTGGAAGAACATTGAACGGTTGCGGTTATTTGCCCGTTTTCGTTCGATACTTGAGAAACGGTTTTAAAAATTAAACCCGATTCCAAGTCTTTATAAACGGTTCCCGAAATTAAATAAGGAGCCGTTACCCCTTCGAGAAGTATCGTTAAATTTGCCGCTTGTCCTTCTTGATATTCAACGCCGACCAAGTTTCCCCAAAATTTCAACATCGGCAAATCGCAAGTTTGGGGGAAACATTGTTTGTAAATCCAAACCGCCAACTGCCATAATATAACCGCAACGCCCGAAATTGCGTAACCGATAGATTTTATAAAAGATTTTTCAAGTAAAGGATGTTTGTCCCCGTATTTATTTCTTAACACGGCATATCTTGCCATAAAAGAATCGTGAATTTCTTTTAATGTTTTTGTTTGAAAATTTGCCATTTATCCTCCAAAGATTATTTTTGTTTTATTTTGCTTTTTGGAGCTATGTCCCACGCAAAACCCGTTTTTGATTTTCCCAAACAAGAGAGAATGAATATTTATTCCCCGTTGGTTGAGTAATTGTAATTTCAATTTCAATTTTGTCGTCATTATTTCCGTAAGCGTAAGTTTCGATTGATTCGGCAACGCCTTCGTCAATCATCCATTTAAGAGCCTTATTTGCATTATTTTCGACCGTTTTTAAATTTGTAATTGTTATCGGTAAATTAAGCGATTTTTCAAAATCGTTGTTTGTTTCGTATTTTTCGAAAGCATTTGAAAAACAATCGCCTTGAAACAATGACAAATAAACGCTATTGTATAAACTTCCGCACCCTTTAAGGTCGCCGCCTTCCAAAACAACTTCGGCTCCGTCGCCGTTGTCTTGCAATAAAACGTCCATTTTGCCTCCTTTGTTTGTAAAATTTATATCGAAGTATTTATCCCCGCCGAGCTGATTGTTCCTTTGTATGTTCCGGCGGAATCGCCCTTGTCGATTGTAACCGTGATTTCATCCCCGAGCCTTGCTATTTGTTGACCGCCCGCCCCGAGGTTTGTTGTACTCGCTTCGATGTTTACATTTGCCGCCGAAATATTTGCATCGCCTTGTGTTATAAGCGAAACATTCCCGTTTATAACCATTTTCAATTCGCCCGAATTGTTGACGTTTATTGTTCCGTCGTTTTTCAAATACAATTCACAAGCAACAATCATTTCGCCCGATTCGTTTCTTTTGGCGTTCCCTGTTTCGGGGTCAACAAGAACGGAATACAATCTTTTTTCGCCGTCTTTTGAAACTCTTCGAACATCATCACGCCACGCAAGAACAAAACCGTCGGCGGGGTTGCCGCCAATGTTTTCGCTCAAACCTTCACATTCTTTCAACGGGCAGTAATCATCCCCGCCCGAATGGAATTGAACCAACTTTGAAGCTCGCCCCGACATCGATGTTGTATTAAAAAAGCGAAGTTGAATATTATTAAAAATTTCTAAAATCTTTATTTTTGAAAACATCTTTTCTCCATTTCCCGATTGTTTTTATACATCACAAAACGGAAGTTTTTCGGGGATTTCGAATGTATAAGTACAAGGGAGGGTTAATGTTAAAAATGTCGCATCGGGATGCCGTCTTTCAACCGATTCAATAACCCAATCCGTTTCTTCATTGATTTTTATTTTCGGGTTTTTAACAACGGCAAAATTGCCCGATTTAAAACGAATATTTTCGCTTAACAAAGCGTATATCTTAAAATGGTCGCCGATGTCTTTACAAGCGATTTGAACCCCCGTCGTCTGCAGATTAAGAGCGTTGTAATCGTTTGAATCGTAACGCTTTGTTATGGGAAACGGAAGCGGAATTTGAACCGTTGCCGTATCTGTTGACGGATATTGAGAGTTTATTTCATAATAACGCCCCAAGCCGACCGTTAAAAATTCTCCTCGAATTTCTTCAAGCCCCAAACACTCGCCGTCGATTAAATTCAATTTTTCTTCGGTGTTTGGTTTATATCGCCCGATAAAAAGTCCGTCGCCCGTGTCGGTTATCAATAAACCTCTTGAGCGGCAAATTCTTTTCATAAAATCCCAAACTTTTTCTTCTTTTTGAGCCGTGAAAGAAGTTCCGATTTCATTTGTGAAAACTTCGTCCAATTCGGCTTCGGATGAAAATTCTATTTTTTGATTATAATATCCGGCGAGTTGCTCCAAAACGCCCCGAATTGAACGGTTTGAAAATTCAAACGGATTCGGAACATTTGTTTCGCCCAAAATTCCCGCATGCGACTTAACTTCAACTTGAAACCAATTCGCCTCTTTTGTTAAACACGGTTTAAAATTTGCAATTCGCCCTTTTAAAAACAATCCCTCTTCATCAACGACCGTTATTGAATCGTTAAAAGAAAAATCATAATCGACGTCGGTTTTGTTAAAAATAAAAACGGCTCCTTTTATCGCCTCCAAACCGTCTAAAAGTATAAATTCGGAAAAATCTTTATAATTATTTTCGCCGTGCTTGAGATAAACTTCGCCCGTAACTTCAACATCATCGGAAGAGGTTTCGTTTTCTTCGAGAACTAAAACCTCGCCCGATTCAATGTTGTTGTTCATTCTTGCAATATCGCCCCCTTTTGACGGCGTGCCGTAAACTTGGCGGGCGATGTCGTCCCAACTGTCATTTTCTGATTTTGAAATTGTTTTATACATAAATCTTTATTTCCGTTCCCCGTGAAATTAAGAAAAAATCATCATCCGCAAAATTATTTGTTCGAATTAAATATTCCAAAGTCCCGTCGGGGTCATTTCTGAATTCTTCGTTGTAATATTCCCAAGCGAGTTCAATCGGCGTTTTGTCCTCGGTTAAAATAATTTTTTGTTCAACCTTTAATTTATAAGAACGCTCGAGAACTTCATTCGCCGCCGCCGAAACAATATCCGAAACGCTTCCGTCCCGAATATAAGCATCGGCAAGGTCGGTTATTCTTTTGCTTTGCTCATCAACGAAAGTCGTCCATTCGTTTTCAAGTGTCATTAAATTTTTTGCCGCTTCAACGGCTTCGCTTCGTGTTTCAAACTCCATATCCAAAAGCGATTCGGCAACCGAAACGATTGCGGATGAAGCAAGCAAATCGTTTAATTTTAACTCGTCGATTTGTTCGCCCGTGTATGGACTTGGCGTGTTCGGGTTCGATGAATATTCCAAGTTTGAAGTTTTAAGGCTCGAAAGCAAACTTTTCCAACTTCCGAAAAGCGAAGAGAAACCCGACGGCATAGAAAACGCCGAAACTCCGCTTTTTGCTTTGCTTGCCAACGAAGCCGCCTTTGAAAATATAATCCCGAGTTGCGATGTGATTGTGAATGTATTTGACATTAAATTTTGCCCTAAAATATCGGACATAATTGAATTCAAAGAAACATTGTTTGCAACGTCGAGAGCGTTTGAAATTTTCCCCAAAACTCCTTGAAAATTAGCCGTAAACGTCGCCAATCGTGTCGGGTTTTGAATAGCGTTCGCCGTCGCTTCAACCGTTGAAGCGATATTTTCTTTAACATCCGAAGCAAGATTTTTAATTTCTTTTTGTTTGCTTGCTTCGCTCTTCGGGTATGTCGAAGGCGAGGTTTCGTGCCAATTTACCGTTATAATTGTTGAATTTATTTTTTCAACAAGCGAATTTTTTACTTCAAAATTTAAAACATTAACCGTAAATTCTTCGCCATAAGCAAGTTGAAGTTTTGATTTTCCGACTTGACAAAGAGCTTTTCTGAACGCATCGGCTTCGATATTATGTTTTTCTCCGATAAAATAACAATCGAGCGAAATATCACGCCCGCCGATTCCCATATCGGTAAAAGTATCGTTTGAATCGCCGACACGTTTTGTCCCTTGCGACCTCGAAACGGAAGTGCTTGAAGAAGTTTTTGATTTTTTGCCGCCTCCGTTTTTTGTTGAAGTCGATGTTGAAGTTGATGTTCTCGGATTTTCTTTAACCTCCCCGATGTGCTTTTGCGAATAACCGCTTTCAAGGGTTTTTATTATAAAAGACGTTCCGTCGGGAGCCGTCCATATTACATTTTGACTTGAATTTATTGCCATAATTTTCTCCGAGTGTATGGAAAATTAAAACGGAAAATTCATCATTCCCCGTTTTAATTTATAACCGTTTTTGCCGCCTTTTATGCGGGTTTTAATTGTAAATTATTCGAGCTTTGGAGCGATGTTGTTGTGTTCGCTTTCAAGTTCGTTTTATTATCGATTGTCGTTTTGACTTCGATTTGCCCGTTTTTGCTTCCTTCTTTTACTTGAGGATTTTGTTTCGGGTTTTTATCGTCGTTTTCGGTTTTTATTTCAAAGGCATCGCCCTTTATATTGAGAGCCTTCAAAATTTGAGGTATTTTTCGAATCGAATTTATAATTGCCCCTACCGGACCCAAAGCCATAAGAAGAATATCGATAAAATGCTCTTTAATAAACGCCCCTATTGTTCCGAAAACGCTTTTGCAATTTTCCCAAAATTCGCCCAAAGCCGTTTTGACTTTCGCCGTGAAAGATTGAACCGTTGCCGTTACTTTATCCCAATTCTTCCAAAGAAGAACAAGAGCCGTAATGACCCCCGCAATTACGGCGGGAATCCAAAACAACGGATTCGACAACAAAGCGACCGTTTGGCTCCAAATTGCCGGAATTGAAGCCAAAATTTGAGGAATCAACTGCGATTTTAACATCATTGAAAATAATGCCGCTTGAACCCTCATCATTTGAAAGAATTGAACGGCTTTATAAACGGCAAGTCCCGTCAATAAACCCGTTACAATAGGTAATAAAACCTGTAAAGGCTTTAAAAAACTTATTACGTTTCTGAACCCTTCGCCGAGTTTTATCACAAAAGCGACAACGGGTTCCAATTTCGGAGCCATTTCCGAAAGCCAAAAAACAAAATTCCCGAAGCCTTTAACCAACGGCATTAAAACGGGCGAAATCAATTTGCCGAGCTGAATCATCGCAATATTTAACGCCCCCATAGCATCTGCCATAGTTGCGGCATCGCCCGTTGACATTCTTTCAAACGCCTCTTTCAAACCCGTTCCGTTTTTTAAATCGGCTTGAACTTGTGTTAAAATTTTGTCAACGTCTGCCATACGCTCTTCGTTCATAGATAAAACGCCGTTTAAGGCTCTTATGTTCGGAATAGCTTTGGCAATTTCGGCGGGATGTTCCTTTTGTAATTTAATCAATTTTGAAAGCGTTGTCGCCAAACCTTGTTGTCTTAATTGCACAAGATTGCTTGCGATTCCGTATTTTGAAAGAACTTCGCCCGCTTCTTTTGACGGTTTAATAAAAGCAACTAAAGTCGCTCTCATAGCCGTTGTTGCATCGGCGGTCGCCATACCTCCCTTGGTTAATGCCGCCATAGTTGCCAAAGTTTCTTCCATAGAAACTCCTGCGGCACGTGCCGTCGGGGCAATTTGACCGATTGAACCCGCCAATTCTTGAACCGTTGTAACCCCGTATTTTTGAGCCGTAAACATAGCGTTTGCCGCCGAAGTTGCATCAGTGTTAGCTTGCCCCCAAGCGTTCATTATTGCCGATAAACCTCCGACGGCGGTCGATAAATCGGTGTTTCCGCCTTTTGCCAAAATCAACGCTTGATTATAGGCTTCAAAAGATTTTTCGCTGACTCCCATAGCTGAAATTGTATCGAATAAGGCTTTGTTTGAATCCTCAATCGAAATCCCGTGTCTTATTGCTGATTTTGAAAGTTCTTCAATCTTTTTTCCGTATTGCTGAATTTCATTTTGGCTCATTAAACCGTAAACATTATTGATTCCCTTTTCCCAATCGGCAAAAGATTTAACGGGAACCGCCGTTGCAACTGCAGTAATTGCCACGCCGACGGCTGTCAAAGAAGCCTTCAAAGACATTAAACTTGCCCTTGATTTAACAATGCCCGAATTCAATCTATTATCAAATTTTTCGGAAGATTTTGTCATATTTTTAAAGACGGGAGAAACCCCGTCTTTTGCCAAAAACTTCGAAAAAATACTAAAATTACTTATTCCCATTTAAAGTTTTCCTTGTTGATTTTTTTACATCGCTTGCCGAATTCAACAAGCTCACAAATCTTTAAATTTAAAACTCCCGTTACGGTTTCCCAACCGCAACAAAGAAGAATGTCAGCATAATAGCTTCCAACAAAATTATTTATCTGTCGAAAAAACCCATACAACCTATTGAAATTAAAAGGTCTTGCCCTCTTAATTCTTCGATTAGTTGCGTTGGTTTTGCCGTTATATTCGCCAAACTTTGAATCATAACTTCGCCTTGTTGGGCGGTTCTAAAATCTTTGGAATCGCCGAATTTTATCGTGTTTTTATAACATAATTTATCGGCTTTTATTGTTCCGGCTTCTATCGGATGAATAAGATGTTGAACCATACAATTTTCGGTTTCGTCCCATTCAACAAGTCCGCAACGAACGGCTTGAATAACCTTTTTATATATTTTGGATGTTTCTTCGTCTTTGCTTGAAATTTTAACTTCGTCGCCGCATAATTCATCCAAATCAACATCGCAAATTTTGTTTTTTATTTCGTTGATTACTTCCAACGCTTTTTCTTCGCTCATACGAACTTTAATTTCTGATTTATTCATTTTTGTTTCTCCTTTTGTTTAGCGGCTCTTTGCCGTTAAACCGCTTCTTAAAGTACACTTAATTTTTATTGTTTTTCGATGTATTCCCATTCTTCAAGTTCTTCGCTATATCGAACCCGTTTATAATCGAATGCTACAATCTTTATTTGTGAAACCGTCAAAGGGTTTCCCTTTTCGTCGAGTTGACCTTTTAAATGGTTTGGCGTGAATTTGTTTTCAACCAAACGCCCTTTTATTTGAATAAGGTCGTTCTCTTTTATGTTTTCTCCAACTTCCTCGGCAATAGGACGGGTTTTTGTGTTGAAAAAATCAACGAAAAAATTATTCCATTTTTCGCCCGTTTTTACTCCGATGTTTATTGTCGTCAACATTCCGCCCGTTTCAAAACATTTACATTCTTTGTATTTGCCGACCCGACCGATTAAGGTCAAAGAATTTGTTAAAAGTCCCATATTTTGATTTCTCCTCTTAAAGTGTGTATATGCAAAATTCGAGGGCAAAAATGCCCTCGAACTCACGTTCATTCTTTTATCCCTCGATAAAACGACGAACGATTATTTTTTATGTTTTACGAATTCCACTTCCGTCCGTACAATGAACTTCAAATTCATTCGTAATTCTTCGGGTTGCTGAAACTTCAACTTCGCCAACCATACAACCCGTTAATTCGTAAGATTTTGAAACACATTGAAGAACAATCGGAATATCAGTCATTGAACGAACGCTCTTGAAAGCACTATCAAGTTTGTCGTCAACTTTTATTCTCAATCCCGTTATTCTTGCAATATTTCTCGAAACATAAGCATCGGCGGTTCCGTCGCCGAATTGTTGAGTTTCCGTAATAGTATCGCCGCCTTCAATGACATTCGGTTCGGTATCTTTGGGAATAGCAAACTTTGTGCCGTTGAGAGTAAGCGAAATCGCATCTCCGACTTTTGACATTTTTATATCTCCTTTTTTATTTCTCTTGGTTGCTCGCATTAAACGGCGTTCAAGCCGAAAGCTCCTCGCTTCCGTCTTTCAGCCTCTGCTCGCAATCCGCTTGTATTTATACCTTTTTACAATTTCGAGGGGTTTAACGCCCCTCGTAGAATCGATTTTGCGGCTCGTCGGCAGAGGGTTAAGCGTAAGCGTACCCGTTTAACGCCGACGAACAAGTAAAGCCCCTGTTAAATTGTTAGCAGGGTATAAACTACCCCTTGAAATTAAACCCGATGAAGTTTACAAGGTCGAATATTCTTCCGACTCCCGTAATATCAAATTTCGGGTTAATATTTACTCGGTTTGGATTGCTTGAATCAATTTCAACTTCGGTTTCGTTTTGGGCATCGGCATAATTTGCTATAAATCCGGCTTTACCCAACAAAGCGATTCTTGTATTTACGGCGGCTTTAACATCTTTCAAAGTGCGAGCCGCCGGATTTGTTGTGATGTCGTTTTCGCCAATCAAAATAACCGATTTCCATTCTTCCGAATCTCTGAAAGTTACCATTAAATCATAAGCAATATTCCCGATGACGGTAATATCACGGTCGAATCTGAATAACGGGTTTGTGTTTCCGACGGGATGATAAAATGAAGCCAAATCCATTAAACGATAAGATTTGTCGGATTTACGAACAAAGTTTGAATATCCCGCTTTCAACAAAAGATTTCTTTCGATGTAAGTTAAGGTTCTTAAATTACCGACATCGCCCACTATTTGAACATTTATGGCATCATCTCTTCGGTCATTACCCGCCGCAATTAAAGAAGCAACATCCCAAGTTCCTTCGACCAATTCGGATTCGGGAGCTTGTATTGCCGAATAATAAGTTACATATTGAGCGATTAAACCGTCGCTTCTCCATGCTTCAAATTTTTCTTGTAATGTATCGAGAACGGTTGAATTTGCGTATTGAGAAATAACCCTTGTAACGCCAAATTCTTCGTTAATCAGTCCCAACGCTTCGTCTTTAATAACGCCAACGCCCGCCGCTTCCTCGGTTCTTTCCGTCGTGAATTTTACGCCGAAAACCGTTTCGTCAATAGCTTTGCCGTCCTCATCAACAATATTGAAATTGAAGTATGAATCGGAGCCTTTCCATTTTGCCGTTAATACAACCCCCGTAACCTCTTCTTGTGTTAAAGCTATTGTAAACGGAAGCTCCAAATATTCTTCCAATGTTTCTTTTATGGCTTTCGCACATTCTTCAACGCTCATTCCTTTTGTAAAGGTCAACGGAATTTTTGATTTTTCATAAGAATTCAAATCCATTCCCCTAACATCTTGAGCGGGGTTGTTATGAAAAGCCGTCGCAATTTTGCCGACAACATCTGCCGCCGTTTCAAAAGTTAAATCATCCAAAACAAAATAAGCCGTTAAATTTTTCTTAACGCCTTCCTCTGATGTTATGGTTAAAGTTTGAACTTCGGCTTTTGCGTTGTCGGGTTCTTTGATTGCGATAAAATAAGTTTCAACCTTTGAACCGTTTCCGGCTTTTGGGAATAATTTTCTCGCCATTCTATGAAGAGGCGAGCCGAAACCGAATATTACTCCGACGTCGTCGGCACTCCCCGAAGCCAAAACAACTTCATTCAAAGCCGCTTTTGATTCTGTTTGTTTTTGACCCAAACAAACTATTTTTTCGGGGCGTAAATTAGCCGCATTTTGTTGATTTTTTTGTTTGACCGTAACGCTTGTTGCTGATGCAATAGCGGAAACGTCAAGTCCTTTTGTAATTGTCATTTTTATTTCTCCTTAAATTTATTTGAGTTCAAAACCACTTGAACAAACGGGTCGATAAATTCTTCCCGAATATTCGTTTTTGTATAAAACTCTTGTATTTCATAAGTGTTTGAATAATAAGTCGGCTCGCTGATTCCGACTTTAAATTCAAATTTTGCTCCAAGAACGGTTCCCGCCGTGTTGTCGTTTTCGGGTGTAATAATTCGTTTCCATTTTTTCAATGTGAAATTCTTTATTAAATTATCCGTCGCCGTGTATAAATTCGTTGCTTCCGAGCAAAGCATTTTATAAAGTTGAGCCGTTAAATAACTCAATCTGTCCTCGGCGTTAGTGTCGGCATCTTTTTGATTTTGCGAGCTTTCATCATCATTTAAACCGACCGCATAATATTCAACAACGAGGTTGTGTTCGGCTTCGTTGCAATATGTATCTTGTTCATCCTCGGGAAAATCCGTTTCGTTAAAATAAACAAATACACAAGGCATATCCTGTACATCGGGAAAGCGAAAGCGTTTTGGAAAAACCGTAAAATGAATATTTTTGGAAATCCAATCTTGATTTTCGCCCGCTTTTGCGGCGAGTTCTTTTTGACTTTCTCGGCAATTTGCCAAGTGTTGACATATTGAATCCCGAACAAGAGTAAAATTCATCGGCGTTATTATTGATGAAATCATTTTACATTCCTCCCGAACTTTGCCTTTGAACCGATTTTGGATTGCCCGTCATAGTTGAAGCCGAACATTTAATCAAATACATCCCGAGCGTTCTATCAAACGCCACGTTTTCGATTTTGAACGGAACGGGTTCATTGTTTAATTGAGGAAATTTAACAACAATCCCCCAACCCCGAACGGGAATTAAATCCGTTTTTTCCTTCAAAGCGTTATAATCAATCGTTAATTCAAAAGAATCGCCGAAAAATCCGTTGTGATTATCCTCGAAAGTTAATCCGATGAAACTCGTTAAACCCTTAAGTTCGAAGCCGTCGTTTGAACTTGGAGGTTGCAATATGCAATCCACGGCGAAACCGTTCCCTGTGATGAGAACGGTTTCTTTGTGAATTTTTAATAATTCGTGCAAATTATTCATTTTGAATCCTATACGATGTCGTGAATTGTTGCGAATGAATCAATTTCAACGGGAACACAAAGAGGTCTTGATTTAACGCCGTATTTTGTAACGCCGCTTCCGTCCTCCAAAATGTCGTAAGCATAAGGAAGTTGTTCCGCTTCAATCAATTCAAGTTTGTTTCCGCCAATGCCCGGAGAAGCGGGAGCGTTTGTGTTGTTAATTGCTCCGTAATATCTTAAGAAATTCGGGTTCATCGGAAGCAAAGCGGCACAACCTTTGGGGATATAACCGAATTCTTCGCCTTCGTTTGCGAAATCGTAACCAACGGGAACCGTATATTTCTCGTTGTAACTCCAAACATTTACAAGATATGAACCGACCGAAATTCTTCCGTGGAACATCGCCCCCGGAGTTAATTCAACGGGCATATTTATATCGGTTCTCTTGATTCCTTCGTTCCAATTTCCGTTTGATTTTACTTTTGCGTTTCCAAGGAAAGCGTTTAAGCCGTTGTCCTCGAAAATAATATTCCATTCGGAAGTTGAAATTCTTCCGTCAGACATACACAAAGAAATCAAATCTTTAATAACTGAAATCGGGTCGCCCGTTTCGGTGTCCCATTTTGCTTCCGAAACGCTCTTTTTGTGTGTTTCTTTTTTGTTAAAATCAATTTTATTGCCTCCGGCAAGAACGATTTTCCCTTGGAATAACGCATCGGAAGCCTGTTTTTCTTCGGCTCTTCTTTGTTTATCCGAGAATATTTCTTGACCGTCGTTGATTGCGTTTATAACGCTTCCGACTTGGTCGTATTCGGTTTGTCCGAATTGAGCTTTGAAAACATCCTCTTCGGTCAATGAAGCGATGTCGTTGTATTCGGGAACAACAAAATCTCTTTTGCTATACTCGTCAAGCGAATTATAACGACCGCCCGTGCCGAGTTTTACATCAACGGAATAATATCCTTTAACAACTCTCCCTTGAAGCTCGACTTTAATGCCTTTTAATTGTCTTTTTTTGAATAAATTCGCCAAAAACATTGACGGTTTTTGTTTAATATCAAAACCGATTTCCATTACTTTTTTGATGTTGTCTGTATTCATTTTTTATTCTCCTTTTTTAAATTAGTACATTTAATTTTTTTAGTTTCGGGAACGGTTTAAGCCTTTTGATTAAGACAAACTTGTTGTTCCTGTTTGTTCTTCAACCAAAGCAAGACGGATTCCGTTTGTATGTAAAGCGTCGAGGTATTCGACATTTGAAGCATCTTCGGATTTAACGAAAATTATTCCGTTTTTATCGACCGTGCCGCTTTCTAATACACGGACAAGTCCGATTTCGGCGGGGTTTGAATCTTCGTTAGTAATCGTTTGAGCCAATACATAAAGCGGACTTGATTTGAATGTTTCTTCAACATTCAAATCGCTTGAAAAGGCGGTCAATTTGCCGTCTTGATTTCTTCCCAAAACCGTTCCGGCTTTATATGTGGTTTGTTTTGGAACATAAATTGTCGCATCGGAATAAAGTCCGTCGTGAAAAATTTTAGAATTGTCTATTTGTGTCATTTTTATTTCTCCTTTTATTTTTTTTGTAATACCAATGAAAAAGACGGGGTTTTTACCCGTCTTTATTTTTTTGAGGATGATAGATTATGAAAAAAAATTATTTTTCTGTTTGTTCTTGAATTCCCATAGCCTTTAATAAAGCGTTTTGTTCTTTTTCGTTCGCTTCTTTTAGTGCTTTTGCTTTTTCCTCTTCGTTTTCGCCTTCGCCTTCGCCGCCTTCGGGAGCGTGTGTTTCGGGTTTCGGGTCAACGGCGGGAGGATTGCCCTCTTCCATTTGTGCAATTTCTTTTTTGTTGGTTTTTGCCATTAAAATCGCCGCTTGAAATTCATTGTCCGAAACATCAACGCCGTCATTTATTGCCTTAATTACGGCGTTTTTATCGACATCAATAAATTTCATTAAAGAAGCGACCCTTTTTTGTTCGTCTTTTTTGCCTTCGTCTTTTGCTTCGTTGTAAACCGCTACATTTTGAGCCTTAAGTTCGTTCAAATCTTTTACCATTTCGTTTTCTCCTTCTTTTTTACTTTCATTTATTACAACTTTTTGTTTTGAATCCAAGCCTTGTTTATTTTGAAGCGACGGCAATAATGCGGCGATTTTTTCGCTTTCATCATCCGACCTTATTGCTTTTAACTTCGCTTTGGCTTCATTCATTCGTTCACGGCAGGCGGCGATTTTAATTTCTTCGCTTCCGCCGTTTTCATTCTCCGAATTGTTATCCCCGAGAACAACCCCGAGTTTTTTCAAATTTTCGCCCATAAACCAAGTTTCTTCATCCATAATCGAGCGAATTTCGCCTTCTTTGAAAAGTCCTTTTTTTACGAATTCGGCGGCATATAAACTCGCCATTTCTTCGAGAATTGCCCCTTCTTTTTTCATCGCTCTATAATCGCCGATTGCGTAACTCCAAGGATTATGCAAAACAACAATCGAATTCGGTTCAAACTCGACTTCGCCGTCGCCCGCCAACATTACATAAGCCGCCATTGAAGAACAATCCCCGACTACATGCATGCGGCATTTTCCTCTGTCATAATTTTTAATCGCATTGAACATTGAAATTCCGTGAAAAACGGAACCGCCCGGCGAATCAATTTCAAATTCAATGTCGCCCGAGAGCTTTGAAATTCTTTCGGCGAATTCTTGCCCGTTAATATCTGCCCCGATAACGCCTTTAATTTTAATCGCCATTTAAAACCTCCGATTATTTATGAAAGCCGCAACCCGTACAAACGCCGTTTATAACTTTTGAACGGCAAATATGACAAATTCCCTCATATTTTGGTTGTTTTGGTTTTTCGTTCTTTTTTACTTCGACCTTTTTTTCTTCCTTTGGTTCTTGAGAAGGCTCGGTTTGGGTTTCGGTTTCCGAATTTTCTTGTTCATCTGTTGAATTGTTTTGTTCATCTGATGAATCGTTTTGTTCATCCGCCCCGTTTTGCTCATCATTTGAGCCGTTTTGTTCTTTGGTTGAATTTGCTTCGTTCTTTTTTTGCTTGTAGGCTTCAATTTTAGCCTTTAAAGTTTCCACTTTCCAACCGTTGAATGTTCCTTGTAAGCCGACCGCATACGCTTCGCTTGCAAGTTTTTTTTGTTCCTCTTCGGGTAACTCCGAAAATTTGATGTTTGACATTTTCATTTCTCCTTTTTTATTTTTTACCTTTGCCGTCTGATTCCGTGTCCTCGTCATTTGACCCGCCGCCGTCGGGTGCAAATAAGGTTTCAAACCTCAACCCCGCTTTTCTGATTTTTTCTTCCTCGATTTTTCGACGTTCGATTATTGAATCAAAATCCGAAGCGATTCCCAAATCCTCCAAAGCCTGTTCAAAGGTTGTCAATCCGCCTTTTAATTTTGAAAGAACGGCATTGACCTCTTTTACTTCGTCAATATGAGGAATTTTAATCCCGACGAATTTTGCTTTCGTGTAAGCGTTATCAAGAAAACCGTCGTCGTTTTTAAGCTCCAAATATTTCGGAGCTTGGATGTTTCCTTTTAAACATTCGAGTTCAAAAAATTGTTCGTAAATAATTTGATAAAAATTGTCGATAATCGTAAATTGTCGATTATTTTGAAGAATAACTTCAAACATTTTTAAAGCCGCTCTTGAAGCTGAAAAATTGTTTGAAAATTGCATCAAAGCCACTTCAAAGGGAATTCCGATTGAGGCGGTGTTATATTTCATCGAACCGTCAAGAAAACCCGTATAATTTACGTTCGGGCGTTTTGTATCGAATGAATTTAACTTTTGACCTTTGGGCATGTGTATGAACAACCCCGAGGCGATTTTCTTTAACGAATCTTTGAACCTTTGCATTTTGCCCGAATCGTCATTGTCGCCGCTCGGAATAATGCCTTGATTTTCTAAAATTCGACCCATTCCCGGAATGTTTTTAATCGGATTAACGCCCGTTGAATCTTTGTCTTGTTCAACCCAAGCCGCAAACTTGGCGTTTGTTTCCGCCGCCATAACTTCCGAGTTTGAATATTGCCCGATTTTATGGAGCTTTTGCATTATTGCTCCAAGAATTGAATATGAACGGGGCGAATTCAATTTTTTAATGCCGCAAGGAACAAGCCAAGCAATAAGGCGACCTTTGTCGTCCCGTGCTTTTATATATTGCTCTTTCCCGTCTTTATCAATTACAAAATATCCGAGCGGCTTTTCGTTTTCGTCAATTTCAACCCCGTCGATGATTTTATGTTTGTTATCTTGTGTTTTAAATTTAGTTGAACAAACCGCCAATCCGTTTACTAATTGATATTCAAGACAACCTTTTACGATTCTTTTAATTACTAAAATGTCGCCGGAAATTAAACCGTTGAAAAAAGCGGTTTTTGCCAAAGCGTGAATATTTTGGTCTTTAGTAATTGAAATATTTTTGTCGCTTTCAATTAAGCTCCATAATTCTTGAATATTTTTTGAAAAATCTTCGGGAATTATAACATTGAAAAGCCTTTTCAATAAATTACGAATCGGCGTTGGATGTAATTTTAACCCCGTGCCGACAACAAATTCGGTTAATCTCAAAATCATAATTCGAGCGAATTCGTTAATCGTAACAAGTGTATAAGCTCGTTTTGCAAGTTCGTAATAATCAACGTCGTAAATATAACCCGAATTTAAAGCACAAGGCTCTTGTTCTCCGTTATATACTCCGCCCCAAAGAGTGCCGACGGGAAATATCGCCGCACTTGGTTCCGATTTTCTTTTTTCTTTGCCGAATTTAAAAGGGTTTAATAAAAAATCAAAAATCATATTACATCACCCCCATATCTCGCACATAAGTACAATGTGAACCCGAACCGTATTCAATTTCTTCGTTCAATAATTGCTTCCAATAAGCAAGTTGTGTTTGAATTGATGAAATTGATGCTTGTTGAACGGTCGTTGAACCTTGCCCCGATGAAATAGTGTAAGATGTAACGCCGCCCGATTTAACCGCTCTCAAATACGCTTCGTTAAGCGTTGAAATTATTGTTTTTAATTCCGAAACCGTGTAACCAGTAACACTCATTTATAAAATCTCCTTTAAGTTTTGCTCCTGTGAAATTTGCTTTCGCAAATTTTTACGTCGCAGTCGTACAGTTTTGCAATCGTCTTGCTCAACGCAAGCCGTTTGCTTCACTTCGGCTTAAGCATTTAAATTCCGAACTGCTTTGAGGTATTCAAAAACGGCTCTCGGGTTTGAATTTTCCAACCCCAAAATATAAAGCGAAAGATTTCGGATATATAAATCGGCTCCCGCCAAATTATAAACATTTAAGTCGAACGCTTCGTTTCGCCCGTGTTGAACCCATTGAATTTTTACGCCGCCTGCAGGCGTTATCGCCTTAACCCTTTGTTCGGTTGTTAATTGTCTGAAATATTCGTCCGTGTATGAATTAGCGAATGTATGCCAACCGTCGGGATAATCGTTTTCATCAAAGCGTTCTTCTTGGGAAAAATAACGAGCCAAAATGTTTTTGTACAAATCGACGTATATTTCAACAAGTGAAATTTTTTCGTAATCTTTCAAATCCGCAATTTTGAGTTTCTCTCTTGTCCTATCCGTAACCCTTAAACCTTTAAGGGGAAGAATTAAACCCTCGCCGAATGTTTCGCAAAAATCATAAACCGAACTTTGGGTTTCGCCGTCGCCGGAGTCCACAAGTTGAACATCAACTTTTCGACCGTCCGTGAAAACCTCGTCTTTTATGGCTTTGAATTGTTGCCAACAAGGGTCGTAAATATCAAGCGTATTTCCATAAAAAACACGATGGTCGATTCCCCAACATCTGAAACGGTCGCCGTAAGCCTTAATTTCGGCTTCAATACGATTCCGTTGAACGTCGGCGGCACAAGTCATAAATAACGCTTCTTTCGGAACAACATTTCTTTCTTGGGTTTCGATTCTCAAACGATGAACTTGTTGATATTCAACGCCTCCCGTTTGCTCTTCAAAAGGAAGTCCCAAATCAAGGTTATAAAAAACTTGAAGTTTTTCGGGGTTTTTTCCCGCTTCGATAAATCTTTGAACGATTCTCCACCAAGGACGGGTTAAAGAATACAAAGCCGAAATATGATAAGAAACATAATAAGGAACCTTTGAATTCGCCGTCGGTCGCCATTCGCCTTTTTTCTCGATTGATTTTTTATAATGGTCTTGAAACTCTTCGCCGCAATATCGGCAACGGTATCGAACGGAATTATAATTGCCCTCTTTGCACTCATCGGCATTAAACATTATTCCGTAAGGTTTCGTTTTGTTTTTGCCTTTTATTATTGCTTTTGAATCGTCGTATGAACCGCCGTCCGCTTTATAAAAAACGAGTTCTTGCATTTCGCCGCAAAACGGGCAAGGAACAAAGAATTTTCGTTGGTCGCCCTTTAAATAAAGAGCGTAAATTTTAGAATTATGTTTTAAAGCGGGCGTTGACCCGTAACAAATTTTTCTTCCCAATTCCGAATAAGCATCGGTTCTTGATGTAACAATTTGAACGGGGTCGCCTTCATCTTTTATTTTGTCGGGATAGCCGTCCACTTCATCCATAAACGCCTTTTTAATATGAGTTGAACGAAGTTCCTTCGGGTTATTTGCCGAAACAAACTTTAAAAATCCTCCCTTAAATTCCAAAAGAGAAGCCGTGTCGCCTGTTCTTCTTGTGTTTCGATTGTCGGTTTCCGCCGTGATTTTATCACGAAGTCCCGAGTTATCAATCAAACCGTCAATTTTTATTTTTTTATATTCTTCGGCTTGGTCTTTATTCGGGAAAGTAAACATCATCGGGCAAGCATCGAAGTCCACCGAATAGCCGATTGCGTTTTCAATAACCGAAGTTGTAAAGCCTAATTGAACCCCCTTCATAACAACGATTTCTTGTGTCGGGTCGTTCTTTGAAAATCTGTCGGCGATTTCTTTACAATAAGGCGAATTGTCAAATTCGAACAAACCGCTTCGCCCCGAAGCCTTTGAATCAAGATAACGATTCAACTCCGCCCATTCGGAAACGGTCATTAAAGTATTATTCGGAATTAAAGCCGATACAATAGAAAAAATTTTGTCGATTTGTTTCGCTTTATTCGTCATTTGCGACCTCTTCATAATACTTTTTCGCCGCCGTTTTTGCCGATTGAAGTCCTTGTTTTATTGTTGTTGAAATCTTTTGAGTTAAAAATTCAACAATCAATTCTTTCGGGTTCTCTTCCGATTGAACGGTTTTTATAATATCGCCCGCATAAATGTTTGGAAGCTCCGTCAAGCGTTTAATCATATCGCCGAAAATCTCTTGAATACAACGGTTTAAAACATCGGTTTCAATAACCTCCCGTTTTTCTTTTGCGATTTTAATTCTTTTGAGTTCGGCGTTTTGGTTCTTCTCTTCAAGGCGAGCGTTCAACAAATCAATTTCAAGAGCAAGTTGGTCGGATGATTTTTGATTTTTTGATTGTTTAAATTTTTCCGGCTCTTCTCTTTTTGATTTTGTTTTTAGCCTTTTGATTTTCTCTTCTCTTTTTTGGCAATAATTAGCGTTGTGTTCGTCGTTCGTGTCAATCATTCCGTCTTTATTGAGCTTGATTTTCTTTTCTCGAACCAAACGACAAACTGCCGAAGGAGAATTGAAATTATAATGTTTTTCAAATTCTTCTTTTGTTAAAATCATTTGTAAATCCCCGAAGAATAACAAAACGGGGATTATGTTTTGTTATTCTTCATTTTTTCAAATTTTTAGACATCTCTTTTGACAACCTTTTCTCGGCTTCTATACAATAGAATTCTCCGATTTTTGGAGCGACTTTTTCCGTTGCAAGTTTTAACATCGGGTGCGGTTTTAAATTTTGGTTTTTATCTTTAAACGAATATAATAATTTCGCCGCTTTACCTTTTGCGTGCTTCTTTCCGTCCTTTCCAATCTTTGTTCCCGTATCTTTAAATTGAAAAATCCCGAATTTATGACCCGATGTTTCTCCGTCGGGAATAAAGTTTATTGTTTTGTGCGTGGTATGAGCAACGGCAATCGCTTGTTTAAATTGCTGTTTTACATTATTTTTTATGGGATGTTGGGCGATGTCCTCGATGTGAAGGGCGTTTGTTCTTGAAATTAAATTTTCTTTTTGAACAAATCTCTTATAAGAACCGCCACGGGTAAACCTCGTCGCTTTAAGCGTAAATTTCCCTTTTGCGTGAAGTGTTTCGCCGAGTTCCTGTTTTCTTAATTGCTCGGTCGGTTTTCCGTAAGTTTTGCTTTGTTGCCCGACATAAGAAGCCATATTGTCAACAACTTTTTCTTTATATTGAGCCTTTTCGTAATGAATCGAAGTGAGGACAATGTTTGAACTTCCCCCTCTGATTGTTAGCTCTTTTTTTACATTAGCCTTATATAAAAGGCTCGTTTCGTAAGCCGCTTTTGATAATGTCGAGCGAACGGCATCGGGGTAAGCGTATTTTGCGGCGTTTTGTAAGTTTTGAGTGTATCGTTTTAAATCTTTATCGTCAACATCTATCATTAAAACAACCCCCTAAAAAGTTTCATTTGTGCTTGTACATTTGCCAAACGCTCAACGCTTGATTTAAAATATTCTTCGTCCTTTTCGACGGCGATAAAATCAAACCCCAAATTCCAACAAGCGACCGCCGTCGTTCCCGAACCCGAAAAGAAGTCTGCTATTAGCCCCCCCCCCGAAACTCCGATGTAATCCCGAATTATTTGTTCGATGAGTTTTACTGGTTTTTGGGTCGGATGAATAGCCTTTTCGGTTTCGCCTGTTTTAATAAACCCCGCCCACGGGAATTCGTAACATTTCGCTACTTTGTCAAACGAAGTCCAAGCGAGTTCCCCGTCGGCAAAATTCGGAACGAACGTGTGTTTGTTCCAAAATATAAAACCACGACCGCCATATTTCCAAAGAATCGGGAAATAATTTCCGCCAAAAATTATTTGATTTTTGGAAACTCTCATCATTTCCAAAAAGAATTCATCGCTCGGAATCGAATTGTCCCAAGTTTTCTTTGACATATTTGAATGCGAATGAGGTTTTGAAGAATAATCGATTCCATAAGGAGGGTCGGTCAATATTAAATCAATACACTTGTCGGGAAGTTTTTTCAATATTTCAAACGAATCGCCAAGCGTGATTTTATTTTTCAATGTTTCCAACATTACAAAAAACCCTTAAAAAGTTTTATTTAAGCTTGAACATCCTTTAAGCGTTGAATCGAATCTTCGTAATGTTTCAAATTTTTTTCAACGCAAATAAACGGAATTCCCAAATTGTAACAAGCGACTGCGGTGCTTCCCGAACCCGAAAAGAAATCAGCGACGATGCCGTTTGTTTCTTTTTTGTAATACTCTCGCAATATCTTTTCTAATAATCCAACGGGTTTTTGGGTCGGATGAATTCGAATTTCTTTGTTTTTCATATCTTGTTGAATCATTCCGTTCCAAATATAAGTAAACTTTCGAACTGCAGAGCCGAACGAAGTCCAAGCAAGTTCACAATCGGCATAATTGCCCGTGTTTTGTTTATCCCAAACAATCCAACAAGAGGAATTTTTATTGATGTTTTCAACCATAAAATTTCCGCCAAAAATTATTTGATTTTTGGAAACTCGGAACATTTCATCAAAATAAATTTTTTCGGGAATTTTGTCGTCCCAATCGCTTTTCCCGTAATCTTTAACAACCCCTTTATTCGAACTCCCGATTTTACCCCTTTTTGACATCTTTTCGCCATACGGCGGGTCGGTCAATATTAAATCAATACACTTGTCGGGAAGCTCTTTCATTACATCCAAGCAGTCGCCAAGCGTGATTTTGTTCAAATATTTTTCAATCATAAAATAAAAAGTTTTTGTTGTGCCGTGTCATTTTTTAATCTGTCAAGACTCAATTTATAATATTTTTCGTCTTTTTCAATACAAATAAATTGTCTGTTCAATTCGCTACAAGCAACCGCCGTCGTTCCCGAACCCGAAAAACAATCCAAAACAATATCGCCTTCGTTGGAAGAATGACGAATAATTTTTTTAATCAAATACAATCCTTTTTGATGTGGATGTGTTTCTTGGTCGTGTTGAATATGTTGCATTTTTAAAACATTTGAAAAATCGTTTAAATTATATTTTGGATTGCCTTTTTCGAGAACCAAACAATATTCGGATTGATTTCTAAAGCCATAACCCAATCCAAAATTGTTTTTCACGATACAAATAAGCATTCTTATATTAAAATTAGTTTCATTTTCGATAAAATGTCGGATTTTGCTTTCAAACTTCCAATTTGTGAACAAATAACAACTTTTATCGGGTTTAAGAACTTTATACAATAACGGGATAATCTTATAATTTATAGATTCATCCTCGTTGTTTAAAATGGTTTTGCCGTTTCTGCCATAGCCGCAACCGTCCCCATACGGAGGGTCGGTTACTATTAAATCAATAGAAGAATCATTTACCCCCCCCCCGAGAATTTGAAGTGAATCGCCAAGCGTGATTTTGTTTAAATATTTTTCAATCATTTAATTTTTTCCGTCTTAATCGGACATACAACTTTCAATCCGGCATCTTCCGATTCATCAATATATCTCGGGATTTGAGAATGTGAATCAATCGGCTTGTAATATACCCAAGGAATTTTTTTTGAATGTTTTACTTCAAGTTTTGGTTTAAACGGGTCGGGTAAATCAATCAAATCGTATAATTCGGAGCGGCGATTGAATATTTCATCCGCTTTCGTGCCTCTTATAATTTTCGTTTCGTCCCAATCTTGAAAACGCCCGTTCTTTTTTGCGTAAAATAAAAATCTAATAACCCAATGTTTACAATTCGGGCAAAAACCAACCAACAAAACTTCCCTTTTTATTTCTCGCCCGTCTGATAATTTTTTCTTAAAAAATTTTTTGCCCGATTTTAATTTGAAACAATCTATATAATGATAGCTTTTTGAACAAGTTTTTACTTCATAACTACAACAATCTAAA
Source organism: Candidatus Gastranaerophilales bacterium (assembly GCA_947624685.1). Taxonomy (GTDB): domain Bacteria; phylum Cyanobacteriota; class Vampirovibrionia; order Gastranaerophilales; family Gastranaerophilaceae; genus RUG14156. The sequence continues at coordinate 32,506 of CANQLJ010000001.1, forward strand.
ATCAAAAAACTTTTCATTATTTATCCTCAATTTACCAAAGAACAAAAAGGGCGTTTATAAGAATTAGTGTGAACAATTATGAAAAATCGCATTTTTTAAATAAATTTTTGCCCTTTTGCTCTTTGTGTTAAAAAAGAAAAAGAGTATAATACTCCCCTCTTGCATTTGACTCGGTACCGCTCCCGATTGAACTAACCTGTCAACATAAACCAAGTTTAAAAAAAATTTTCTTTAAAGGTAATGGCAATTTTACGACTATTTTAAAAAGCAAAAAAAGCATGCCGGAACTGATTTTGGCATGCTTTTAAAAAATATCAAAACTTTATAAAATTTTTATCGATTTTAATTCATTTTTGCAGATTATGTCTGCTTTTCGCACAAATCAATATTTTACAACTTTTTAATTTTTTCTTTTTATTTTTTGTGCTTTTGCCCGTTGTGTCTGCTTTTTTTCGAGGTCGCAAATTTACGACTCTTTATTTTTTTAATTACCGAATTTAAACAATTATTTAATTTCGTTAGTTCTTTGAGCAAAGTTGAATCCAAATAAATATCTGCAATTTCTTTTGTTGTGCTGACCCCGTATTCGTCCCGAAGCTCCTCGAACACTTTGCGAACCGTTCCTATTGAATAATTAAGCCTTCGGGCGATTTCTTCCGTCGGAACTCTTTGTATTAACAAATTTAAAATTTTATCCTTCGATTCCTTGCTGACGCCCATTGTTCTCCTCTGTTGGTTTTATTTTGATGTCGTACACCACGCCAACCGATTCCGCATACAATTCGACGTTTTTTTCATTTTGTTTTCTTAGTGTGGTAAACAAAATATTTTTATCCCCTAAAAATAAGAGCAACATATAATTTTCATCGGGTTTTATGTTGTATAATAACCCGTCGCTTCTCAATGAATCGTACTTCATTAAATAATAAAAATTGTTGCATAATAATTCGCCCGAAATATCTTGAATAACCATAAGAAGCCGTGCGGCTTTTTGGTTATGTAATTTCGGAAAATCGTTGTTGAATTCGATTTCTCTTAATTCTGACATACTTCCTCCTTTACATTGATTAAATGATTTATTTGTGATGAATATTCCGCTACAACTTGAACGGGAACAAAACCGATAATCCATTTAATGCATGGAATATTCTTTGATTTATACATTTTCAAAACTGATTCTTCGTCGTCGATAGCCAAAGCGACTTCACGCCCCGAATCAATAAAGGCTTGAAGTCGGGCGGCTTTGCTTTCGGCACTTTCCGAAATATCCGTTGTCGGGCGAAAACTGATTGAAAATTCTTTCCCATAAACAAGTCCCGTTTTCTTTTGAATGAAGTTTATTGTTTCAACTTCAATCAATTCGCTTCGAGCGGTTAAAAAATGGATTTTTAAACCTCCCGATGCCTTAAAACAAAGATATTTATACAATGGAATTTCAATTCGATTTTTGTCGGCGTTTGCCAATCTGTTAAATAAATCAAACGCTTCATCTTTCGAAACGCCTTGAGATTTTATAACATCCCAAATCCAAGAAGAATCAATCAAACATCCGTCAAGGTCGCAAATTATATATTTTGGTTTAATTGTAGTTGTCATTTTACGCTCTGTCTCCTTTATTTAAAAAACTGAATCATATCAATAATAATGAACGAAACAACAACGCCGCAAATAAAGAACATTACGTTAATCGTTACAAAGTTTGATGTCATTCGGAAAAGTTTATTTTCGAGTAGTTCTTTTTTTTGTTGCAATTCTTCAAACATTTCTCGTTCTTCCTTTACAGATTCCAAGAAACATTCTTTGCAAAGCCAACCCGGACCAAGTTCAAAATCTTTAACCTCAATAAAAACATCGTGGTTGATTGTTCCGTCCTTTTCTTTACAATACATACAATATTTTCTTTTTTTATTACTTTTACTCATTCTCGACCTCCAAAGAAATTTCAAATTCTTTTATTTTGTTATTTATTAAAGCAAGATTTCGTCTTGTAATATTTAAGAAGAATTTTAATATTTCAACTTGTTCTTCTTTGTCGTTAAATTCTATATTTGAAGCATAACCCATCCCCTTCATAAATGTTTGTCCGTCCTCGTCTGCAAAACTAAAACGACATAGAACAATTTTGTCGGGATTTTCAAGTGATTTTTCAAGTTCTTTTATCGCTTCCGTTTCACGCTCTTTGTCTATAAGTAAACCGTTGTAAATTTCAATATCTTCAATTTTAATAAATTTTTGTTTATTCATTTTTTAATCTCCTTTTTTATTTGTTCTAAAAACATTTTTCCTCTTTTAGTTCGTTCCATTCGTCGGATTCGTCGATTTTTTGAATATCGGGAATATAAACCTCGTCCGAATTCCAAAAACCAACATCGACATTTTGTTCTTTTGCTTTTCGGCGATTCATTTCTCCGACAATATACTCAAACAATTTGTAAAGTTTATCGTCTGACATTGAACGAATATAAGCCGTTAAAGTTTGTTTATTCGGCATCTTTTTTCCTCCCGAATCCCATACGGTCGAACGAACAATGAATCGTTTCAATAAAATCGACCGTATAATTAACCATAGCGGCAACGAACCAAATCGTAAAAGCCACGCCGCAAATTAAACCTAAAATTTTAAAAATTAGTTCAAACATTTTCTTCCTCCATAATGTTCGGGAATTCTTTATATTCTTTCCCGTCTAACAAAGCTCCCGATTTTGCTTTTCCTGTTTTCAAAACGATTACTCCATTTTGACCGTCAATCGATTTACCCGTTTGTTTTTCCCATTTTTTTACATCGTTAGGGAAAATTCCGTCAATTATACTTCCGTTTTTCAACAAAATTTTTGCCGATAATTTAGAATAAATCGGGTTTTCTATTTCAAAAGGCGGTTGTTGGTTAGAAATTAGCCATTCGCCCCATTGTTTAAAGAAAAACGGAACTTTTTGTTCTTCGCATTGTTTTTGAATGTTTCTAACCCAATCGGGGTGCATAGGTCTTGCGTTCTTTCCGCTTTCGCCGCCTACAATTACCCAATCAATCCCTTTTAAATCAAGCTCGCCCAAATCCTCCAAAAGAGGTTCGCAACTCAAAAATTTAATACTTGCATCGGTTTGTTTTAAATATTCCATGCGGCTTTTATATTTTGCCTTTTCAACCGTAACCCCAAGCCAAACATTCGGCGGATAATAAAAGTTTAAAAGCCGTTCCGCTCTTTTTGTAAGTATTTGAAAAATATTATTTTCCCATACATTACAATGCTTTAAAATTAAATCAATTTCCCCGTCTGTTATATCCTTGTGAAAAGTGTCGGACATCGAATTTACAAAAATCATAACCTTTTGTTTCTTATTCTTTCCGACTTTGTGTTTTTTTCCGAATTCTTCAAAATGAAAAACTACATTATTAAACGGCTTGGAATATTTCTCTTGTCCCATAGCCGTTAAGCGTTTGTGCATTTTTTCGGCATAACAATTTTGGCAACCTTCCGAAGCATGCGAGCAACCCGTAATCGGATTCCAAGTTTCATTCGTCCATTCAATTTTTGTTGACATTGTTTATTCTCCTCTTTTTTAATTCTTCATTTATCAATTCAATACTTTTGTTTAATTGTTCCGTGGAAATCTTTTCAAGTATTTGTTTTTTCTTTTCCTCTGTATTTCTAAGATAATCGCACGAATGTTCAATTTTTTCGGCAAGGTCATTCATTAGCTCTTTTACTGTTTTTCCGTAATATTTTGAATCTACAATCGGACATTGTTCATATAAAGGTTTATCAATTCTTATTGTCGCCGCCGTTGATTCTTCAATTTTTTCATTTAAAACATCTAAAATATAAGCAAGGATTCGCCCTGTTTTATATCCCCCAAAATCGATTCCGAGTTCCTGCCAATTTGAAACCCTTGTCGCCGCCACCCAAGCCGCAGCCACTTCGTCAATCCCCAATGGACGAGGATTATTTGCCTCGGCATTTATTTTTGCGATTTTTGGTTCGATATTTTCGCATTCTTTTTTACAAGTTTGAACCTTTTTAAAAAAATCTTTTCTAATTGTTGACATAAAATCATTGTTTTTCATTGTTTCTCCTTTTGTTTTTTCTGTATTTACCAAATTTTATTTGTTTTATTTTATTTTTGACCGCCGAAATACTTCGGCTTGGAATCATTTCGGCGACTTGGCGAATTGTTTTTTTTGAATAATTTTTATAAACAATTTCAAGTTCTTCGCTCGACCATTTCTCCCCGTGTTTTCGTTCCTCCGTATTTCCCACTTAAACAATCACCTCCAAAAAATTAAAAATATGAACAATAACATCAACCGTCCAACCGTCGCCGATAACTCCGGCGGCTTTGTTACGGTTTAAAATTTTTGTATATCCTTCGGGCAAAGTTTGAAGTCGCTCAAGCTCCGTTTGATTAAGATGTCGGCAAGAATAACGGTCGTTTAAATCCTCAAAAACAAGCGTGAACATCCCCGTCGTTTCGTATCGGCGAAGCATTTTAATCTTATTACTATAAGGACGGCTCTCGCTTTCCTTAATACAATGAGCTTTTAATCTGTCGGCATAACCGCTCGTTAAAATATCTTGCAAATAAATTTTTTTGTCTTTTGGTTGCGGAATTGCACAAGTCGGGAAACCAAAAAGATTATAATTTTTTTCGCCAATATTCGTCCAATAAAAACGATTCCGTAATTGAGCCGAAACAAGTTCCGAATTGATATTTACGGGATAAATTCCAAGGGCTTGGGAAATTATTTCGTAATCTGCAGACGGCATTTCAACATTTTCAAATAAAAAATATTTTGGTTTTAATTCCTTAAACGCCCGGACGTATTCCCAAAACAAAGAACTTTTTGAACCCTTTAAACCGAGGCGTTCGGAATGTGCATGCGATAAATCTTGACAAGGACTTCCACCGATTAGCAAATCACACCCCCCCCGCAAACTTCGGCGAAGTTTATATTTCGAACATCGCCGAGTTGAATCGTGTCGGGATAATTATTCATTGTTACTTTTATTGCTTCGGGTTTAATTTCGCAAGCAAAATATTCGGCAACCGAAATTTTTGCTCTTTCGAGAGCGATTCTGCCGCAACTTATGCCGTCAAATAATGAAACTACTTTTAAACCCTTTTTCATTATTGCAAAACCTCAAACATTTCTTTTATTTGTTCATAGCAACAACAACCGTTGCATTTACCGTTAGCACAACATTTTTGACAAAAATCAACATCGTCGCCAAAAATTTCTTCAAGAAGGTTCCACAACCTTTCCATTTCTTCCATTATTGAACCTCCGAAGAATCTTTTATTTTTTGACCGTGTAAAGCGATGCTTAAAACATCCGCTTTGAAATTTGTCCCGTTTGAATCGCCTTTTCCAAGGTACGTTTTACGAACGCCCGAGCTTTTCCATTCAACTTCAACAATTCCAAGTTGTTCGTGCAAGTTTGGGATTGTAAACCAAGCATGCGAAATCAAATAAAATTCGCCAAAATCCATATTTTGCCCCGAATTTAAAGCGTAAGGGAAAAATGGTTTTTTCTTTATATCTTTTATTTTGTCTTTTAATAGATTTAATTCCGTTTGTAAATTTACATTTTGCTCAATGATTTTATTGTAATTTGATAATGACAACTTAATTGCAATTAAACGATTTACAATTTCCTCATCTTCTAAAAATTCGGCTTTTAATTTGTCGTCCTCTTTGCCTACAAGTTTATAAATCTCGTCGGCGACACATTTTGAAACGATTCTTTGTTCTTGCATTTTTGTTCTCCTTATTTTTTGTTTTCCTTTAAAATTGCTTTTCTTTTGTTTTTAACCGTTGCCCCTTCAACACATTTGAAATCAGCTTTTGGGATAAAAAATTGTGTTCCATAGCCGTTAAAATGCAAAAAACGCCCATTTCTAACGGCTTTAAATTTTGTTATTGTGTATGTATAGCGTTGTTGATGTCTGACTTTACGCTCTATCGTGTGAATTTGAATCAAATCATTGTCTTTTAAATGTTTAAAAAGTTCGTATTGAACGCCAAAACATTCGCACATATTTCTTTTTGAATCGGCGTGGAATTCGTGAATTTCTGTATTGACATTCGTTTTTCTTAAAGTAATACGATTGTTCTCAATATCGTTAATAAGAACGCCGATGCATTGTTTTGGAGCATATTTTTCCGACAAAAAATAGCCGCCTTTTTGAATAATTTTTTCATAAAATATTGAAACAACGGTTCCGATTGAATTTGCTTCATAAGTTAAACGAAATTCATCATATTTCCGGCTTGAAATATGTCTTGCAATTTGAAGCGAAATCGGATAATAATATGAAATTCCGTTTTGCTCATAATTCGGATTGAACTCAATTTTGCTATACAAATCAAGCATCATTCCGTCAAGCTCTTTTTCGACTTGTTGGTTGATTTCTTCGTTTTCCATATATTAACCCCCTAACCTTTTATTTTGATGTGAAAATTGAATTATCTTTGAATTATTGACATCAGCCAGCCTCGAAATAATTGCTTCATTAAAATAAAAAGAATCTAATTCTTCGAGAGAATGGTTCGCCGAAATGATTGTCGAGAGTTCGTTTTCGGTTCGTGTGTTTACAATCGAATAAATGGTTTCTTTTGCATATTCGGTCGGTTTAATTTTATCGATGTCGTCCAAAAATAAAAAATCGCTTTTGTTGTAATCGTCAAGAATTTGTTTAACCGTCTTATTATTAGATTCATTGAAAGAATCTTTAATTTCGTTCATAAAATCAACGACGTTTACAAATTTGCATTTAAACAAATACTCATTCGCCAATTCTCGACAGAGAATTGACATCAACATTGTTTTTCCCGTTCCATAATTACCGAAAAGGATTAAATTCATGCCCGTTAAATAGTTTTTAAAACCGTTTTCGTAAAATTCAACAATTCCGTTCAATGCTTTTTTTTGTGAATCATTCTCGGTTATATAATGCTCAAATTTCATTCCTTGAAATTTTCTTGGAATTTTGACAAAGGGCAGTATATATTTTTTTCGCACCGCTTCAATGTCGGATTCAAACGTGCCATAATCTTTAATATCGCAAATTTTCGAAGAGGCTCTTTTAAAATAACGGTTAATCAATTCGGCTTCGGGGCAATTACAATATCCGTCATTGACGGCAGAGCCGCAAAAAACGCATTTTCCGTCAATTATTATTTGCCCAAATTTTTCGTTAGTTTGTTTTTTACATTTAGCGATTAACTTCTCCAAAACCTAACCCCTCTTAATTAACCGTAACATCTTGAATATTTGCCTTCGTTTTCAAATTCCGACAACGATAATTGTTCGTTTTTTGGGAAAACTTTTTGAAATACCCAATTAGAGCGATTTAAAACGGCGTAATCTGATTTATATTTTCGCCCCGATGATTCTTTATAATTTGACAAAATCGCAATTCCTTCGTTGAATTTTTCTTCGTTTTTATAAAGCTCTTTCAATTTTCCAATTTCGTCTTGAGTTAAAAAAACATTATTAAATTCGCCAAAAGAAATTTTTTCTTTTTGTTTTTTCTTTTTTTCTGTTTTAGTAATTTGTTTTAAATTATTATTATTGATATTTATTTGTTCGGATTTTTCCGAATCGGTTGAACCGTTTCGGTTTGTCTGCATCGGATTAACCGTAACGGAAAACCCGTTGCGGATATTTTCTTCGGTTTTTTCTGACCGTAACGGAAAACCCGTTGCGGTTAAACCCTTATAATTTGGGTTTTCTTCGGGATTTTCGTAAAATGTATAAAAAGTAGAAAAAGCCCCTTTATTTGTTCTTTTTGCTTCAATGGTAAGAAAACAATATTTTTTTAATTCATTCAAGGCGTTTGTTACAGCTTCTCGTCCGTCTTTCGACAACGTAACAAGTCCCGCTATTGAATAATCCCAATTTTCGGGGAGGGACAAACATAATGACAACAATCCCTTTGCTTTTAGTGATAAATACTTCGCTCGCAAGTGAATATTGCTCATCGTAGTAAAATTTTCATTTTTTACAACACGGCATTGTTTGCCGTTGCTTTCGGTTCTCATCTTAAAGGCTCCATTTTTTTATTTGTTATTTTCTTTGAATTTGCTTTTATAGCAATGCTCAATAAATTTTTTGCCGTGTCTTTTCTCGGTAATTTCAACGGCTTGTTTTGCTAATTCGACCGCTTCCCAACAAATTACAAAACCTCTTTCATATATAAATCGAGGAATATCAAGGGTTTTTTCTTTTTCTCTTTCGTTCAAGATTCTCTTTAAATAATGTTTGTAACATTCTTTTTTTAAGAATTCGATTTTTCTTTTATAATCAATCTCTTTTTGGATTTTGCGATTTGTTAAAAATACTCTGATTTTTTCAACAAACGATTTTTTCCTTTTTTTGTTTTCCAAAGTGTTCGGGAAAGTTAAAACATTTTGCATTTTTGTTCTCCTTTTGGTTTCGTGCGGCTTCGGCTAAAAACATTACGAACCGCCCCAACAATAAATTTCGCTCTTCGTCGGAGTATTCAACATCATCAAAGTCTATAATTACCCCGATTTTTTTACTCATTACGCTTGTTCCTTTTTGAATAAATATTCAACGGATAAATTTCCGCCTAACATTTCAACCATTTTGAACGCTTCATCAAGCGTAAATTTTGTTTCTCCCTTGATTTTTAACAAGAGAGCGGATGTCGAAATATTTAATTTTTCGGCAATATCTTTTCTTTTTAATCCTTTACGCCCAATTTCGGCGTTTAAATTTTCATACATCGTCAAATCTCGCTTTCTATTTTCTAAAATTAGAATGTTATCCTCTTTTTTATCCAAATATGGAATTTATGTTTTTTATCTTATGTCTATATTTAGAATATGTCAAGCAATATTTTCTATATTTAGATTTTTTATTTAATATTTGACAAAATTATTTGCTATATATGGAATTTTTTGTTTATATATTCTATATAAAGACACTTCAAAAAACTTAACAAAGGAGAAAACGCATGCCGAAATTTAGTATTAAAAAATTGAACGAAATTAAAGATTCCAAAGGTTATACATTTAAAGAAATTTCGGAAATGACAGGAATTCCGCACAGTACAATTTCAAAAATATTCGGGGGCTTTAACAACAATCCTTCTATTGAAGCCGTGCAAAAAATCGCCAATGCTCTCGAATGTGGAATCGATGATTTTATTGAATATGAAGTTCAACCAAAGTCCCCTTATTATATAGACAGACAAACGGGGAAAATTGCACAAGATATATACGAAAACCCCGATTTAAGAATTTTGTTCGATGCAAGCAAAGATTTATCGCCGGAAGATATTCAAGCCGTTATTCTTATTGCACAAAAAATCAAATCTACAAAAAGATAGAAAAGGAATTTAAAATGCTTGAAAATTACATTATCGCTTATGAAAATCTCCCGTTCAAAGTTAGTGGCTTTATAATGTACGATGCCGTTGATGATTATTACACTATTGTTTTAAATAGACGTTTGAGTTTTTGGAGTAATAAAAAAACCTTTGAACACGAAATCGGACATATATTGAACGGCGATTTTTTCAAAATAAAAAATGTTGAAATGTTAGAAATGGCAATGCATTAAAGGAGACATTATGAAGAAAAAAATTTTAATTACAATCGCTATTTTATACGGATTTTTTATGATTTTGATGTTATTTGCTCAAAACGGCGATAATACAAAAAATAATCCGAACCTTTTAAATATTGAAAAACTCGGCGAAAAATATCCTTATACAATCGACAATATGGAATTAAAGTGTTCCCCAATAAACGCCGTTTGGATTGAATCCGAATCGGGCGAAAAATATGCTTTGAACGGAAACGCAATCAACAATTTGAAAAACGACCCAAAATATAAAGGAACAACAAATCTTATTTTGAAACAAAATAAAAACGATTTTGATATTTTGCAACAAGGCTTTAAGATTTGCAAATAATGAGGAATATAAATGACAAATAACGCCGTATTATACACAAGAGTTTCATCCGACGAACAAAGAAAAAAGGGGTTTTCTTTGGATTATCAAGAAAAACAGGGGCGAGAATATGCCGAACGAAACGATTTAAAAATAATTAAAATTTTTACCGAATCTTTTTCTGCAAAAAAGCCCGGACGTCCGATGTTTAACGAAATGTTGTCATATTCCAAAAAAAATAAAATTCAACATTTAATTTTTTTAAAATCTGACCGTGCCTCAAGAAACGGAGTTGATTCGGCGGCATTAGTCTATATGGCGGAAAGAGAAAATTATAATATTCATTTAATACAAGACGGCTTGTGTTTAAATCAAAAATCACGTCCAACCGATTTTTTAATTTTTGAGATGAACAATGTTTTTGCAAATTTTTATCCTCGAAATTTATCGATTGAAGTATCGACTAAACTTCTTGAAAAAGCAGAACAAGGTTATTACCCCGAACGACCTCCTATCGGTTACGAAAGAAAACCGAAGTTGCGTAAGGCGTATTTGCAAATAAACCCCGAAAAAGCTCCATTTATTAAAAGAATTTTTGAGTTATATTCAAGCGGCGAATATTCTTATTCATCGTTAGCCGCAAAAATGAGAGAGGAAGGGTTTATGATTTCGCCTGCAGTTAAATGCGGAAAATCAAATATTGAGGATATATTAAACAACCCGATTTATATGGGCGATTTTGTTTTTAAGGGAAAACGCTATTATAATGCGAAACACGAACCTATTATTTCAAGAGAATTATATACAATTTGTCAAAATATTATTCAATCAAGACTTAAAGGCAAGGCAACAAAGCACGACTTTGCCTTTTCAAATCTTTTAAAATGCTCAAAATGTGGTTGTTATCTTGTCGGGGAAATTCACAAAGGAAAATATATTTATTATCATTGTACAGGAAACAGGGGCGGAAATTGTAAAAAATCAAGTTATATCCGAGAAGAAAAAATTGAAGAAGCAATTCTCGAAGTGTTGTCAACAATTCGTTTAAGCGATGATGTTCTCGAATTGGCGAAAAGATGTTTTAAAAACGAACTCAAAAGTCAAAATTTATATAACGAAGAACGAATCAAATCTATTGACGAAGAAATTGAAAAATTGAAAGAGCGTTCAAATAAATTGTTTAATTTGTATTTAGACGGCAAAGTAAACGAAGAATTATATACTAAAAAATCTAACGAAATAGAATCAAACTTGGATGATTTAATTTTGTCCCGTTCGGCTATGTCGAAAACTGGATTTGAATTATTGAAATATAGTGAAAATTTGTTCGAACTCTTTAAAATGACGACAGAGCTTTATTCTCGGCTTGACAATTATAAAAAGCGAGAATTATTAAAAATGTTATGTTCGAACTTTTCTTATAATGGCGAAAATGTAAGAATAACAATAAAAAAGGCGTTTCAATCAATAGTTGAAATCGCCAAATTAGAAAAAATGGGCGTTGAGAGGCTCGAACTCCCGACATCCTCCTTGTAAGGGAGGCGCTCTACCAACTGAGCTAAACGCCCTCGACTATTTAATTTTCATGTCCGCACCTCCCAAGGGAGGCGCATTTTTTGTTTTTGTTAGCTGACGCCAACGGGCAACTGAGCTAAACGCCCTCGACTATTTAATTTTCAGTTTTTTGAGTATCCAGGCACCTCCCAAGGGAGGCGCATTTTTTGTTTTTGTTAGCTGACGCTAACACTCATCTGAGCTAAACGCCCGCAGAACTTCGAATGTATGACTATAATACAATATAAAAATTATAAGTCAAGTTTTTTTTACAATTCAAACACCAACCGCTATAAATATAAAAGCCACACTATATCTATCGAAAGACCCAACGCAACTTTACGACCCAAAAACCTCCAAAACAAATCTCTCTACCCGCAAAACCGACCTTAGAGCTGCTATGTTTCCATCCTGACTCGGTTGGGGTGATTTCACGCCAGAAAAACTCATTTTATCACCGATTTTTAAATTTTCAAACTGCGCCAAATCCGCCTCATAATATACTCTGCATCCGGCATAAGCTTCCGGTCGAGGAGATGCAACCCCCCATGGAGTGTGGCAAAAATATTTTATCACAAAAAATTAAATTATGGCATTAATTTAAAAAATAAGTTATAATAATTTTTATATTATAGGAGTCAAAAAAATGTCAAAACAACCCTCAGACACTACGCCTGTCGAAGTATGCATAATCACAAAAGACCATGAAATCAAAGGAACGGTCTATGTTTCCAAATTCACAAAATCAAATCGCGAACTAACCGAACTTTTAAACGACAAAGAAAGAAGATTTTTAGCTGTCACAAACGCCGAAATAATCGGTCAAGGCGCTCTTTCAACACCAAAAAGATATGACTTTTTAGAAATTCATATAGATTCAATAATCATTATGCACCCGGCTTCTCAAGCCCTGTTTAAAGAAAGTTCAAAAGCCCAAGAAGACATAACAAAATTCAGAGAACTTCGAAACAGACTTTCTCAAACAAAACCCTTTTAAAAACAATAACAAAAACAAATAATAAATAATAAATAATAAATTATCTAAATCATCGGAATGTCTAAAAATTCATCAACATTAAAAATCATCAACCCTTCGCAATAATCACATTCATTTGAAGTACAGCGAAAAGCATTCAATCCGATGATTTTGTCGACCAAAGAAGGAAATTTATCCTCGGGATAATATTTTAAAAGCATTTTCTTTTTTGTTTCAATTATCGTCGATATATCAACATAATAATCCAAAGTGCACAAAGGAAAATCCGACTCAAACATTACGATTTTAAGGCTTTGTTTGTGCTCTTTTGTTTTTAACAGTTGTTTAAAGTGCTTTAATAGCGCAATCGTATCAATATTATTATCATAAACATTAGGCACAAAAACATAGTCGGCTTCTGATATATCAATTTTTTTAAAAACGTCCCAATGATTCTTTAAGGTTTTATCCTCAATATCAAAAATCTTATATCCTTTTACCCGAAGGGTTTTCATAACGTCAAAAAACTGCTGCTTTTTGATATTTGACGATTCAACTCCGCTATATCCTTCGACCATTGAAGAACCGTTTGTGAAACACAATATTTCAAAGCTCTTTGGATTTTGAGCAATAAGCCCGCCCAACCCTCTCATTTCGGCGCCGGGGTATTGAGAGAGGATGATACAATTTGTGCTCATGTTAATTTTAAATTGTTTAAATTGACTTTTTAAACCAAAAAGAAAATAAAAAATAAATTTATTAAAATTTATCTTATTAATCACTTGATTTTTTTGAATTAATTGAGTAATTTTCTTTTTAATATCCGTCATCAATCCACCTTTGTTGATTGGATTATAACAAAAAAGCTTTTTTTAAAACAGTTTTTTATAAATAATGTTAAATAATTTAACTTTATATTAAAATTTATATCCTTCTTTTAAACTAAATTTAACCAAAAATATCTTTTAAATTCATTGCTTTTATAATAAAATTTCTAAATGGACAAAAATGCAATGGACAAAAAATTTAACTTAAGCTTCAAGAAAAACGACATAGAAAAACTGCTTTTAAATTTGGATCAAAATCCCTATTCTCAAAAAAACAAAGACTTTAGATACACTTTGTCTTTGATTTATGAACTGATTGAAGAAGAATTTTCAGATACTTTTGACACAAAAAACCCGATTTTAAGAGATAGCGAAATAATTCTTTCAAAAGAAAACAACGAGTATTCGATTTTTATCACCCCTCCTTATAATTTTGATTACTACCTTAAACAAAAAGGCTCTCTTTATCGCTTAAGACCCCAATATCAAGGCGAAGACTACGGATATAAGATTAATTTCAACATATTTTTTGAATATTTCACAGGAATTGACGAAAACCTCGATTTATCGCAATGTTCAAAAAGCTATCAATTCTATTTTAATTTATTTCAATTCGTCAAAAAAACCGTCGAAAAATTAAACTTCATCCCCGCGGTGAACTTCAAAAAAGACACTTTCAGCATTTTTTGGGAACCGTATTTCAAAAACAAAGACTTTTTAAAAGCCTACAGCGAAATAACCGATAATGAAATATTAGACCCTAATACAACCAAAAAGCTCATCGAAAAATACTTAAATTATCTCATTTTCACGTTCCTGAACGTCAAACACTACCGATTTAAAGACCTCAAGGCTTCAATGTATCTTGTTAAAAACATCAGCCAAAAAAGAATGTATAAAGGTAATGACCTTGCCCAAGACATTCAAAATTGGTTTGATGAGATGAGTTTGGGCAGCTACGATATAATCCCTGTCTTTAATATCGAAAAATTGAGCGACGAAAAATTTTTGCTTAGGATTTTAGCCAAAGACAAAACAAAAAATGAAATAATAGATCTTGAAAACCTTGATGACACGCAAAAAATCTTAATCGAAAAACAGATAAATTGGGCAACAAAATACATTGAAGACCTTCAAGACGTCACAATGGAGCTTGATTTATCGGGTGTCTATAAATTAATCACTCAAATAACATATTATCTTTCTCAAGCGGGAATGGAAGTTAATCTTCCCGAGGGCTTAGATAATGTCATTATCCCAAGAGCCTCGATTAACGCTAAAATTAAAGCAAAAAGAATGGATGATCTTAAAGAACTTTTAGCTAACCCCAACGGCTCAACTATTTCGCTTGATGAAATAATGACTTTTGATATTGAAATTGCACTTGGTGATAACGAGAAAATTTCTGCCGAAGAATTTCGAAAACTCGCCCAAAATTCGCAAGGCTTGATTAAATATAAAGACAAATATCTTTTAATCGACAAGGAAGAAACGCAAAAATTACTTTTGAAGCTTGAAAAGAAGCCGAATCTTGTCGTAAATAAGATGCAGCTTTTGCACAATGCACTCTCGGGTAAAATCGACGAATATGATTTTGACTATGATGAAGCGTTTGCTCGCGTAATATCCGATTTTACCAGAGTTGAAGATATAGAGCTTCCAAAAACCCTGAACGGAACACTAAGAGCGTATCAACAGATTGGTTTTCGCTGGCTTTATACAAACATTTCAAAAGGCTTTGGCTGCTGTATAGCGGATGATATGGGGCTTGGTAAAACAATTCAAGTCATAAGCTTAATATTAAAATTAAAAGAAGAAAACAAGCTCAAAAACCCTGTTTTAATCGTATGTCCGACAACGTTAATGGGCAACTGGAAAAGAGAATTAAATAATTTTTCTCCTTCGTTAAATGTTTTAACCTACCACGGCTTTAATCGCGAATTTTCGACAAAATGCGATTGCATCTTAACGACCTATGCGATTTTAAGAATTGACCTTGAAAAATTCCAAAAAAATCAATGGGATTTAATTGTAATTGATGAAGCTCAAAACATCAAAAACCCCTCCACAAGCCAAACTCAAGCAATTAAAGCAATCAAAGCAAATATGAAAATCGCAATGACAGGGACGCCGGTCGAAAACAGATTAAGCGAACTTTGGTCAATATTTGATTTCATAAACAAGGGCTATTTGGGTTCATTGAATGATTTTAGCAAAAATTATTCAATCCCGATTGAAAGATTTAAAGAACTTACAAGGGCTCAAAAGCTCAAAAAAGCAATAAGTCCCTTTATGTTAAGGCGTCTTAAGACAGATAAGACAATAATTTCGGATTTACCCCAAAAAGTCGTATTGGATGATTTTTGTTATTTAACAAAACCCCAAGCGATGCTCTATGAAAGAATCTTGAAAGAATCGATGGAAGGAATATCAAAATCCGAAAGCAAAATTTCAAGACGCGGTGCAATTTTTAGGCTCATAACGCACTTAAAACAAGTCTGCAACCACCCGTATCATTATCTAAAACATGGCGATATGTCAGCAAACGCTTCAGGAAAAACGCAAAAATTGATTGATATTTTAACAAACATCATTGATAACAATGAAAAAGTTTTGGTTTTCACTCAATATAAAGAAATGGGAACGATACTGGAAAACATCATCGCTCAAGAATTTAACCAAACGCCTCTGTTTTTCCACGGAAGTTTAAACGTTAAACAGAGAGAAGAAATTATAAAAAGATTCCAGGAAGATATTGAAGATAAGATAATGATATTGTCTTTAAAGGCCGGAGGCTTGGGCTTGAATCTCACAAGTGCGTCAAATGTCATCCACTATGACCTTTGGTGGAATCCTGCGGTTGAAGATCAAGCAACGGATAGAACCTATCGTATCGGGCAGGATAAAAACGTTATGATACACAGGTTTGTGACATTATCCACATTTGAAGAAAAAATTGATAAAATAATAAAAGATAAAAGAGAATTAGCTAACGCTGCCGTATTTGAAGGAGAAAGAACAATTACGGAATTAAGCGACGATGAAATTTATGAAATATTCTCTTTAGCGTGATAATTAAAAAAAATAAGGAGGGCAAATTGACTTTAGAAGAAATTATCAAAAATCGCCATAGCGTAAGACAATATAGCGACAAAAAAATCCCCCCGGAAGATTTAAAAAAGATTCTAAATGCAGGCTATTTGGCGCCTTCTTGGATGAACAGCCAGCCATGGAAATTTATTTTAGTTCAAAATGATTCCGCAAAAGAACTTTTATCAAAATTATCCAATAACCAGCCCCATGTTAAAAATGCCGCTGCGGTAGTTGTCTGCGTTGCGGATAAAAAAGGGTGGGATAAAGAAATTTTTGGTGAAGTTTTGAAAAAAAGAGGAATGGAAGAAGCGGGAATTGAAAGAATTTTATCTATTCCTATGTTTTATCCTAAACTGTTAGGTGAAGAAAGGTTGCTTTTAAGAACAGTTGAACAAGTTACCTACGCGGTATCTTATATGATGCTTCAAGCTTATGAATTGGGGGTCGATTCTTGTATCATTGGCGCTATTGAAAACGAAGCAACTGTTATAAATCACCCCGACATTGTAAAAGAAGTAAATGAAACATTGAATCTAAATCAAGATGATGTAATTATTACAATGATAACTCTGGGTTATGAAAAAGAAAAAACGCCCCCAAATAAACAAAGAAAAGATTATGATAAGGTAGTTTTCTTTGAAAAAGTGAATTAGATTAATTAATTTAATTAAAAAGCGTTAAAAAAAGAGGATTCAAATTAATCCTCTTTTTTAATATCTTCGGTAGGCTCATTTTTGACCTTTTTTATTTTTTTAGCCTTAACTTTTTTTGTTTCAACTCCGCTTTCATCTTCTATATTTTGTTCTTGTTTAACTTCATTAAGTTCCTTTTGGCGCTCAAGCTCGCTTTCTCTTGTCGGTTTTACGACAAAATAAAACGTATCGCCTTTTTTGAGTGATATATCTTCGCCATATTCGATATAAGATAAAACCGAATCGTCATAGACTTGTTTTACGCCCGATTTTAATCTGTTATCTTCGGGGTTTTCGATAACTCCATCCACAAAGCTCAAACCGTAAGAGATTCCTTGGAACAAAAGATGGTCTCCCACAAAGCCTGCTGTCTTTTTAACGACATTTTTAGGAGAAACGTCTTTGACTTTTTCTTTGTTTAAGACGGATTTTGCGTATCTTCCCGTTAAATCCGAAGCGATTTTATGGGTGCCTTCGCTATCTTCGTAACTCACTATATTAAAATAGGCTTTTGCGTCTTGCTTTGCTCTTTTTGGGTCTTTTGTTTTTTGTAAGGTACAATGGATAATATCCCCTTTAATTAAAAATATTCCATCCATATGAGCGTCTTCAATGACTTGGGCGCTAAAATTTTTCTTGGGTTTAGTTGAATCAAAATCTTCAAGCGCCATTAAATGGATGTTATCAGCCGCAAACGCGATAAGATTCAACATAAAAAGAAACGTAAAAATAATCTTTTTCATCTATAACCTATAAATAAATTCTTCCAACAAAAATATTCTATATTATTTTTTATTTTCAATCAACAAAAAATAAAAAACTGCCCGAAAATATATATTTTTGCGGGCAGAAAGTCGGTTATAAGCCGGGTTCTGTATTAAACGGTCATTTATCTGAGCGTTTTTTCTTGTAAAATTTCACAAAACGAGTTGCAAAATCGGAAATAGCACCTTTTTACAAATTCAAACTTGCAGCCGATCGGGGTTTACCTTGCCTGATATTTCACAATATCAGCGGTGAGCTCTTACCTCGCCTTTGCACAATCGCTGTTTAAAAACAGCATCCTTTTTCTGTGGCACTTTCCTCACCCTCGCGGGCACTTGGGTTTCCCAAGCAAATTGCTATTTTGGCTGCCCGGACTTTCCTAACCCGAAAAGCAGCGAGCCTTAGTCCATGAAATGGACTTGGCGAGCGCTTTGAGCGGCACAAGTGTGTGACGAGAGCGCCGAAAGCGACAGAGCTTTTGGCGTCTCGAGAAACCGTACTAAGGCGCCGTAGGGCATCGAGTTTTAACGAGATGCCCACAGGCGCTAACCCGGCAAATTTACACATCTTGTGTCACTACACAATCTTCCCAAGAACGCACAAGCGCTCTAAGGTTCGCACCGACACAGGTTCGACCGTCAGCCGACTTTTTTAAACTTTAATGTACAACTTATAACAAACCATATCGTAACATAAAATCAAAAAAAATTGGCACAATTAGTGGAGCTAAATAATATTTAATAATGTATAATACAATCGCGATGGTAGCAAATTAGGAAAAGGATACTATGAAAAAATCATTTAAAAGTGTTTTAACACTTCTTTCTCTTTTATTTTCCGCGCTCCCAATCTTTGCAAGCGAAGCAAATTTAGTCGTGCCCGATATTAAATCGGACGAATTAAGCTATAAATTGCTTCTTATAGGTATTGGGATTTGCGCTTTGGGGGCGGTATTCGGTTTAATTGAATTTTTTAAAATCAAAAAAATCAAAGTGCACCCCTTGATGGAACAAGTAGGAAAAACAATATTTGAAACATGCAAAACTTATTTAATTCAACAAGGAAAATTTTTAATACTTTTAGAAGTGATAATCGCGCTTTGTATCGCTTATTACTTCGGATTTTTGGAAAAGATGAATTTTTCAAGTGTTTGTTTGATTCTTCTTTGGTCAATAATCGGTATTTTAGGTTCATATTTTGTCGCATGGTTTGGTATAAGAATTAATACTTTAGCAAACGCAAGAACATCGTTTTTATCCTTGCGCTCAAAACCGATTAATTGTCTTAATGTTCCCTTGAAAGCAGGGATGAGCATAGGCGTGTTATTAGTTAGCGTCGAATTGCTTTTAATGTTAATTATATTATTATTCATCCCGGGGCATCTGGCAGGAGCTTGCTTTATCGGTTTTGCAATCGGAGAAAGCCTTGGAGCATCGGCTCTAAGGGTAGCCGGGGGGATTTTTACAAAAATTGCCGACATAGGTTCGGATTTAATGAAAATTCAATTCGGAATTAAAGAAGATGACCCAAGAAACCCGGGCGTTATCGCCGATTGCACGGGAGATAACGCGGGAGATTCCATAGGCCCTTCTGCTGACGGTTTTGAAACCTATGGCGTAACAGGCGTTGCTCTTGTAAGCTTCATTTTGTTAGGGGTATTCCCGCAATATCAAATTCAGCTTTTAGCTTGGATATTTACAATGAGATTTTTAATGATTGTGACTTCCGTCATTTCTTATTGGTTTAATAACGTAAGAACCTGTATCTACGCTAAAAGATGCGAAAAAAATAATAAAAGATTTGATTTTGAAGTGCCGTTATCAAAACTCGTTTGGCTCACTTCATTGTTGTCAATCTTGATGACTTTTGGCGTATCAAAATGGCTCTTGGAATCTTTGGGAAATAGTTTATGGGCAATATTTGCTCTGATTATTTCTTGCGGAACATTAGGAGCAGCGCTGATTCCGGAAGCAACAAAGATATTTACTTCGCCCAAAGCTAAACACACAAACGAAGTCGTAACGGCTTCAAAAGAAGGCGGAGCTTCTTTAACAATCTTATCAGGGATAGTTGCAGGGAATTTCTCGGGCTTTTGGATTGGTGCAATCATCGTATTATTAATGGGTATAGCATATTTTGCAAGCCAATATATAACAGATATTATGATTTACCCGTCCGTATTTGCTTTTGGTCTTGTGGCATTCGGCTTTTTGGGAATGGGCCCCGTGACAATTGCGGTAGACAGCTACGGCCCTGTTACGGATAACGCTCAATCGGTCTATGAATTATCATTAATCGAACAAACTCCCGATATTCAGCTTCAAATTGAAAAGGCATACGGCTTTAAACCCGATTTTGAAAATGCAAAAAGATACTTGGAAGAAAATGATGGCGCGGGTAACACCTTTAAAGCAACATCAAAACCTGTTCTTATCGGAACAGCAGTAGTTGGGGCTACCACAATGATATTTTCTCTTATTCTTGTAATTCAACAAACGCTTGGAATAACACCTGAAAGCATATTGAATATGTTAAATCCCTATACATTGCTTGGCTTCATCGCAGGCGGTGCGGTAATCTATTGGTTCTCGGGCGCTTCGATGCAAGCTGTTACAACGGGGGCATATTCCGCTACCGAATACATTAAAAATCACATCAAATTAGGCGAAGCGGACGATAAAAAAGCAAACCTTGAAAATTCAAAAGAAGTCGTAAAAATCTGCACGCAATACGCTCAAAAAGGTATGTTTAATATCTTTGCGGCATTATTTTCCTTTGCTTTAGCGCTTGCGTTTTTGTCTTCGCCATCTTCGAGCAACAACTCGGCCGTTGCATTTTTCATAAGTTATCTTATTGCAATTGCTGTTTTTGGGCTTTTCCAAGCAGTCTTTATGGCAAACGCAGGCGGATGCTGGGATAACGCTAAAAAAATCGTTGAAGTGGATTTAGACCAAAAAGGAACACCTTTGCATGATGCAACTGTTGTGGGCGACACTGTGGGAGATCCTTTTAAAGACACATCATCGGTTGCAATGAATCCGATTATTAAATTTACGACGTTATTTGGGCTTTTGGCGATGGAAATTGCCATAAGCGAACACTTCAGGCAAGTCTCAAAAATCGCAGGCGTTGTATTTTTAATCATTGCACTATATTTTGTCGTTCGCTCATTCTATGCAATGAGAATCCCAAAAAGAAAAGAACAGCAATAATTTTGCCAAAATAAAATAAACAAATAAATTAAAACCCTCTTTAGAACAAAATCTTTAGAGGGTTTTGATTATAAAAAATTTACATAATATCGCTTTTTAATTTAGTTATGCAATAATAATTATTGAAACTGTCGAATTAGAATTAGGTAATGAAAAAGAATTTAAAAAGAATTTTTCTTATGGTTTTTGGGCTTTATTGCCTTTATCTTGCTCTTTGCGCCATATTATCCCCCATAATGGCTCATATACATCAATATGATTTATCCGCAAAATTAACGGCATTATTTATGTTCAATTGTCATCAACGACCCGAGAGAACCTTTTGGATATTTGGTTATCCGATGGCGCTTTGCGCAAGATGTTTTGGAACATATTTAGGATGCGCCGTCTCATGTTTTTTAGAATTATTTAATAAATTAAACATAAATAAAAATGTCATTATCGCTCTTATAATATTTTCTTTCGGAGACGTTTTAATAAATTTTATTATAAAAGGGTTTAATTCGGGCAATTTTGTTCGTTTTTTCGCGGGAATTTGTCTTGGAATCGTAATAGTTAAAATAATATCATATTTATTTAATTTGAAAGGGAAAAATAATGAAGTTAAAGAAAAGCATTGCTAATTTTTTAATAATTGTACTATCACAAATTTATTTCATCCCGCTTCAAGCGGCAATTGCCATACAAAAAGATATGACATTATATGAATTTTTAAAAACTACCGACAGCAACAAAGTTATGGCAAGCTATAAATACCCATCCTTAAAACTCTCGGCTAATGCACCGGGCAAATCAACTCTGAGCGCCCATACACCGATTGTAGTTAAAAGCATTGAAACAATCTCTACAAAAACAATCACAAGCGGTCAAAGCGTCAATTTTGTTACGGTAGGAGATGTGAAAGATGAAAAAGGCAACATATTAATTACATCAGGCACACCGGTAAGTGCGACGGTTAATTTTGCAAAATCAAAAGATTTAATCGGAAAAAGCGGAGAATTGACAATCAACGACTTTCACACAACGGCGGTGGATGGGACATATATCCCCTTGTCGGGTTCAATTTCAAATTCGCCCGATGATAAAACAACTCTATCCGTGGTTTTAAGCGTTATTGTTTGCTTTTTGTTTTTGTTAATGAAAGGGGAAGATGCCCAACTTGTTGAAGGAACAACAAAAACTGTCTATACAATATCTGAAACATATATAAAAACAAACAATATTTAAACAATACAAAATATTTAAAAATTTATGCTAGAATATTAAAATGGAATACACAAAACCACTTGCAAAATTAATAGAACACTTTCAAAAACTGCCTTCAATCGGCCCAAAAAGCGCAATGCGCCTTGCTTTATATGTAATTAAAATGAGCGAAAACGAGGTTAGAAATTTTTCTCAAGCCTTAATTGATGCCAAAACTCAAATTTCTTATTGCAAAGAGTGTTTCAATATGTCATGCGCTTCACCTTGCGAAATTTGTTCAGACCCTTCAAGAAACAGAAGTGTTATCTGCGTTGTAAGTGAAACAAAAGATTTAATTGCAATAGAAAAAACAAACGAATACCACGGACTCTACCATGTGCTTCAAGGTTTAATTTCGCCTATTGACGGTATCGGCCCAAATGATATAAGAATTAAAGAACTGTTATTAAGAATCAATCAAAATGATATAAAAGAAGTGATTCTCGCCATCAACCCATCCGTTGAAGGCGAAGCGACGAGCCTTTATCTTGGGAAATTATTAAAACCTTTTAATATAAAAATCACAAGAATTGCCTTTGGGCTTCCTTTGGGATGTGAACTTGAATATGCCGATGAAATGACACTGGCTAAGGCTCTTGAAGGCAGAGTCGAAGTATAGTTAAACAACAAATAAAATTATTTCATATCCAAAAGTTTTTTTGTTCTGGTGTTAAGGTTTTCATAGTGAATATTGACGTTTTTTTGTTCGCTGTGGGGGATGTCAGATACTTCTATAATTTGTTTTTCTTGGCCGCTTGAAAATTTAGTTATTTTTGATATGTTTTTTGCTTTTCGATTTTTAGCATAATCCAAGGGAGAATTTTTTGATGAGACTTTGTTTTTTTGGATTTTTGCCGTTGCTTTTTTGTTGTTATAAAAATCGCTTTTATAGTAGGTTATGCTGTTGTTTTCGATTTTAACGGGTTTAGAATTGTCAAAAAAAACATTTGATTCAAGGATATTCCAATCGATTTGGTTATTTTTTAATATGACTAATTTATAGCCTTGAATGTTGTAAAAATTTCCGGATTTGATAATCCCAATAATGTCATTGTTACCGTCGTTATTAATATCATAAAAATAGCTTGAGACTTCAAAATTGTCGTTTGGCATTTCGTCTTTTATAAAGTCATATAAAATTTTATTCGATAATTCGTCGCCTTCTTTTGAAAAATCAAAATTTTGAGCATTCGCAAAAGAAAACAAACTCATTATTGAACAAAAAAATAAAACAAACGACTTTTTCATAATTTGATAATATCATATTTTAAATTATTTTGGCAAAAAATTTTATTTTGATTTGTTGTATTAAAAAATATTGTTTTTATCTTGAAAAAATGATATTATTTAACCAGGGTGAGGGAAAATGGTTGATAATCGCGGTATAACTCCTCTAGGGAGCACATATTTCCAGGCAGATAATGCAAGCGCCAACAAAATGAGCGAAGAAAAAAACGGTCAGGGCGGGGAATATTTTGCCCAAGAAATGCAGGAGGAAGAAAACGAACAAAGCCAAAAAGACTTCTATCAAGACCGCTCCGCGCAATTAAGGGCTTCTTTAAACGGGCTTGCGATGGCAAATGCCGCTTCGGTAATTTTTCAAAAGAAATTTAAAGAAAAGAAGCTTGAAGAAAAAAGATTAGAAGAAAATAAATTTGAAAAAGAAACCGAAAATCAAAAAGTCTCAAACCCAATAAACCCAACAAACCCAATAAACCCTCAACTGAATCAAATTGAACCCCCGATTGAGCCAATTAATCAAGAGAATTTTAATTGACAGCCTTTAATTTTTAACTGTCCTATTCAAGCCCCGGTAAAGGCACAACCGATTTAATCGGTTTTTCATCGTCATATTCGATTAAGCCGTCTCGAGGAGTGTCAAAGACTTGTTTTTGGCTTTGGGGCTTAGTCGGTCTTGCTTGTTCAATATTATTTTGAGGCAAGGGAACAACTAAATTATCATTACTTGATGAACTTTTGTTATTTTGCGCTTCTTCCTTTTGGCGGGCTTTGTTGTCGGCGTCATGTTCTTCCGTTTCATCAACCGTTTCATCAACATCATCAATTTTTAACAGTGTCGCATTCCCCGAACCTCCCATTTGAGGATAGTCAAACACACTTTTTGGGAAATTTTGAATAGCGCTTTTCATATAATCCGCAAATATTCGAGCGGGCAGCGCTCCTCCTGTAATCCCGGGGAGCTTAGAGTTATTGTCGTTTCCAATCCAAACACCCGTTACAATATCAGGGGTATAGCCCACAAACCAAGCGTCGCGATAATCGTTTGTGGTACCGGTTTTACCTGCGATGTTTGGAGCGATGTTAGCAGCCTTACCTGTTCCTATTTCGACAACTTTTCTTAACATATATGTCATTCCGGCTGCCGTTTCAAAATTAATTACTTTAACTATTTTTGGGCCGGAGTTTTCATAAATCGTGACCCCTCTTGAATTTTCGACTCTTTCAACGCTATATGGGCGGACTCTATAGCCGCCATTTGCGAAAGCGCCGTAGGAAACTACCATATCATATAATTTAACGCCGTTTGACCCTAGTGCAATTGTCATATCGTTTGATAGCGGTGTTGTTATACCCATTTCTTTTGCCGTTTGGATAACGGCGTCAACGCCCGATTTTTTGATTAATCGAACGGCCGCAACATTTGATGACACTGCAAGAGCTTGCCAAAGAGGGATTTTACCTCTGTATTTTTTACCGTAGTTTTTGGGTGACCAATCTTTTATGGTCAACGGCGCATCTTCAATTATATCATCAACGCTAACGCCTTGTTGAAGGGCGGTTGCGTATACGAAAGGTTTAAACGATGAACCGGAAGGGCGAATCGCTTGAGAGACCCTGTCGTATTGGCTTTGTTCATAGTTTTTTCCGCCGATGTAAGCATAGATTCTGCCTGTGGTAGGAGAAAAGGAAAACAAAGCGACTTGGTTTGCGTTTTTTGTTAAACCCGCACCACTAAGAGCGGAATTTGCCGTGTTTTGAGCGATATTTTGAGATTTATAGTCAAGGGTCGTATAGATTTTAAGACCACCTTGAGAAATTTCCTGTTCTTCAAAACCTATGTTTTTAAGCTCATTTAAAACAAAATCTATGTAATAGGGAGCTTTGTTATATGAATAAATTCGAGGTTTGTTTGAAAGATGGAGAGGTTCTTTTTTTGCTTTTTCCATCTGTTCAAGCGTGATGTATTTATTTCGATACATTCTTTTTAGGACTTGATCGCGCCTTTTTAAGCCCGCTTTTTTATTATTAAAAGGCGAATAGACGCTTGGCGCTTGAGGAAGCCCGGCAATGAGCGCTTGTTCGGCAAGGGTCAATTGAGATAAATCTTTATCAAAATATGTCTTAGCAGCGCTCGAGACGCCATAGACACCGGAGCCCAAGTATACGGAATTAAGATACATTTCTAATATTTCATCTTTTGAAATTGTTTTTTCGATTCTGTGGGCTATAATTAATTCTTTAATTTTTCTATCGAATGTTCTTTCATTTGATAAAAACAGTATTCTTGCCAGCTGTTGAGTGATTGTCGAAGCGCCTTGTTTAACTTGTCCCGACATGACGTTTGTAATAGTCGAGCGCACCATACCCATCGTATCAAAGCCTCTGTGGGAATAGAAGTTTTTGTCTTCTGTTGCAATTACGGCTTCTTTTAAGTATTCGGGGATTTTATCAATTTTTACTTTTTCAAATTTGAAAGCAGTGAATGTCTTAATGACTTCGCCGTCAGAAGAATAGATTGTGGTAACGGGGTTTGGCTTAATATCCTCAAAATTTGATATAGGAGGCAAAGACGCAAGGTATATATTAAATGCGGCAACCGCAGCTAATATCACGGAAGCGCACATAATTATAAAACAAGCAAAAATGCTTCTTTTTTTTGGCCCTCTTTTAACCGTTCTTTTTCTTCTAACACTATTCATAATTTACATAATATAGCATAAACTAAAAGATGCAACATATATCAAAAAGTTTAAATATCTTGAGAATTATCAATTATTTCTGAACTTTGAGATTTTAATGTTTGGCCGATTGACCTTTCTAAGTTCGCTTTTGCGCTATTATATTCATAGATTGTTTGGAAATAGTTTTTCTTTGCGTCACTTAGCGCAACTTGAGCATCTTTTAATTCTATCGCATCGGAGTATCCGACTTTATACCTGCCTGATGCAAGGTCGTAGTTTTCTTGCGCCTTTTCCATCGCAAGTTTTGTAACGGGTATTCTTGCTTTTGTATCCTTGAGAGTCGTATAAATCGATTGAATTTCATAATATATATCGTTTATTTGAGCTTTTGTCGAATATTGAACCTGTTCATAAGCGGCTTTTGCTTCTTTAATTTGATTTCGAACTAAAACGGGGTTTACTGTAGGAAACGTCAAAAATCCACCGTAGTTATACCAATCTTTATCCGTCCAATCGTCAATTCCGCCTTTTGCAAAATTCGCTTGAAGTTCAATTGATGGTAAAAATGTTTTCCAAGATAACTTCACCGCTTGATTAGCACTATCAACACCGAGCATTGCGCCTTTTAAGTCGGGGCGATTCTCGTTTGCTATTTCGACAGCTTCTTTCATAGTGATTTCGACGGGTTCATATCTTAAAGTCGTATCTATCATATAAGGATCGACAAAAGGCAAACCTATCGCATTATTTAACTTTGAATAGGCAATATCTATGTTATTTTGAGCGGAGATGAGCTCTGCTCTTGCTTGTTCCATATTTGTTTGAGCAAAAAGCACGTCAACTTTTGCTTTTGTACCCACTTCCCAAAAAGCCATCGCCTGATAATACATTTTTGTATAATTATCCAAAGTCTCTTGTGCCACTTTTTTCTTATCAAAAGCAAACAAAAGATTGTAATATGCGTCTTTTACGGCACAGACGACTTCGTTTACGGTTTTGTCTATTTCGGTTTTTGATTTTTCATATTCTATTTTATCAATTGTATAGCGGTTTTGGGTGTAGCCAAAATCCCAAACAAGCTGGCGGATGCCGATTTGACCTAGGGTATATTTATTAAACGCTCCGATATTCATATTGCTTCGAAGCATCGATAAATCGGGCTTTTGACGATTCAATGACAAAGTAAAATCGAGGTTTGGAGTGTAACCTGCCAATGTTTCCCATTTTTGATATTTTGCCATTTGGGAATTAGCGTAAGCGGCTTTGATTTTGGGGTTGTTAATTAACGCCAATTCAAGACAATCCGCCATATTAAGTTCAATTGATTTTGATATACCCCCTTCAAGCTTCACCACTTTGTCGCTTGTTTCGCCGACATTCATATAAACATCTGTCGGAATGGAATATTCTTCTTTGACTTTTTTTGTAACTTGATATTGTTTTTTTATTTTTTCGGGTTTTACTTTGATTTTTTTGGTCTTTTTTTCTTTTCTAAAGATTGATTTTCCCACATCGGGATCTTTATTTATTGTGCTATGCAATTCTTGATTATTACCATTTTTTTTGTTGTCTTGCTTGCAATATGCGCTCTGCGTTATTGTTAATATTAAAAGACAAAGTATTATAAAAGAATTTCTAATTCTATCTTTCATCTTTGTTGTTGTCCCCTTTATCTTTTTTGTTGTTGTTTTCCTCTATGGTATTATTATGCCATCTTTTTTTGGTGTTTTCTCTTAATCTTTGAATGATTGCATAAAACGACGGTACAAGAAGTGTTCCGATGAGTACTGCCGCAACCATACCGCCAAAAACCGTAACACCTAGTGATTTTCTTGAATTACACCCCGGGCCAACCGCAAAAACAAGAGGCAAAATACCAAATATGAAAGCTAATGATGTCATAACAACAGCTCTAAACCTTGTTTTAGCTGCCTTCATCGAAGCTTCCATAATGGATAGATTTCTTTCTTCTCTTTCTGTTTTTGCAAATTCAATAATCAATATTGCTTGTTTAGCAGCCAGACCGATTAACATAATAAGCCCGATTTGAGCGTATAAATCAAGCGATTGACCCCAAACATATTGAAATAATATGGCGCCAAGCATCGCAATCGGCGCAATAAGCATAACACCCACAGGCAGCATCCAGCTTTCATATAATGCCACAAGGAAAAGATATACAAAAGTTAATGACATCAAAAGAACCGCTGTTGTTTGACCTGCCGATTCAATTTCTTGTAATGACGTACCTGACCAAGCAAAACCTATATCATGGGGCAGAGTTTCATTTGAAATTTTTTCCATTTCCTTTATGGCGTCGCCCGATGACTGGCCTTTTGCAGGGTTGCCTGTTATTTGAATTGATTTATATAAATTAAATCTTGTTATGTTATATGGCCCGATAACGGGTTCGATTCTAACTAGAGTTGATAGAGGAGCGGATTTACCTGATTTTGTTTTAACATAGACTTTATCTATTGAATTAATTGTTTCTCTATATTGTTCATCCGCTTGCATCATAACCCTAAATACACGACCTTCGAGGTTAAAATCGTTAACGTAATATGTACCGAATTGGCTTGATAGCGCCGTATAGACATCGTTTATATCAATACCTTGGGCTAAGATTTTTTCATAGTCAATATTAATCATTAATTGCGGCGTTGCCGAATTATATTGAGTAAAGACGCTTGTTAATTTAGGGTCTTGGTTTGCTCTCATAATAAGCTTTCTTGCTTCGTTATGGAGTTCTTGGGGGGTTCTATCGCCCTTATCCAATAATTGATATTCAAAACCTCCAAACATTGATAGCCCTTGGATAGCCGGAGGTACAAAAGCATACATCGTAGCGTTAGAATATTTTGCACCGAGCGCATTAACGCTTGCTATTATTTCATTAACATCTTTATGAGAAGCGGCCTTTTGCTCTTTTGACATAAACATATATTTTATAAAATTCGGTTTTAATCTTGATTTCCATTCATCGAGATGAGCGATTATTATTGAAGTATTTTGACCGTTAAAACCGTTTAAGGTCAACGATGAATGAATCCCGGGGATTTTTAAAAGATCATCGGTTAAATGGGATGTAACTTCGTTAGTTTTAGCTAGCGACGTACCATCCTTAAATTGAATGCTTGTAAAAATATCGCCTTTATCTTCTGTGGGCAAAAACCCCGATGGAATGAGTTTAAACATCGCTAATAGTGCAACAAGCAAAATAAGATAGGTAACTATTGTTCTTTTTGGAACTTCGATAAAATATTTTGTACCTTCCATAAAGCCGTTTTTGGTTCTCTCAAAAGCTCTATCGAATTTCTTTAAAGATACATCCCAGCCATAGGCTAAAAATTCGCCCCATGCTTTTAATTTTTTAATTCCTTTTAAATCTTGTTTATCAGCCCAATAAACTCTGTATAATTCTCTATATTTTTCATAGAAGCTTCTTTTGGGCATATCTTCTTTGCTTCTTAAAAATATAGCGCAGAGTGCGGGAGCTAAGCTTAACGCCATAACAGTCGATATTGCAACTGATACCGCAATAGTTAAAGCAAATTGCTGATACATTTTCCCTGTAATCCCCGGGATAAATGCAACCGGAACAAACACCGCCATTAAGACTAATGATGTTGCAATGACCGCTCCCGATACTTCTTCCATAGATACCAGCGCCGCTTCTTTTGGCTTCAAACCTAATTCAATGTGCCTTTGCACGTTTTCAACAACAACAATAGCATCATCGACAACGGTACCAACAGCAAGCACAAGCCCAAAGAGCGTTAAAATGTTAATTGAAAAACCAAATGCGCTAAAAGCCGCAAATGTACCGATTAAAGATACAGGTATTGCGCAAAACGGAACAATACTTGCTCTCCAATCGCCAAGGAACAAATAAACCGTTGCAACAACGATTAACACCGCTAAAACTATGGCGTTTATTACTTCCGTCAATGAATCTTTAACCGAATCCGTTGCGTTATAAAATACATAATATGAAATGCCGTCAGGGAAAGATTTAGCAAGTTCTTCCATTCTCTTGTTGCATTTGTTAGCAACATCAATTGAATTTGCATAGGATAATTGCGTAACAGACATAACGGCAACCGATTTATTGTCGACTTTACCGTCCGTTACATAATTTTCCCCGGCAAGCTCTACTCTTGCAATATCTTTTAATCTTATGGTTTGACCTAAAGAGGAAGATCGAACAATGATGTTTTCAAATTCTTCAACAGTCTTAAGACGCCCGGGAGTCCTTAAAGTTAGCGCCATATCAACCATTTTTTCCATCGGCTGATTACCCAAAGCGCCGGCTGAAACTTGTGCGTTTTGAGCCGAGATTGCAGCGGAAACTTCGGAAGCCGAAACATTTAAAGCTGCCATTTTTTGGCTGTCAAGCCAAATTCTCATTGCATAATCTTTTCCGCCAAAAACTTGAACTTCAGCTACCCCGTTTACTCTGGCTAATTCGTCTTTTAAATAAATTGCGGCATAGTTTGATAGTGTAACTAAATCAACGGAGTCATCGGGCGAATAAATGCCGTAATAGAGCAATCCACCGCCCCCTGTGTTTTGTTTAACCGTTAAACCATACCTTGAAACATCCGATGGAAGCCTTGAAGTGACAAGAGAAACCTTGTTTTGAACGTTTACGACATTCATATCAGGGTCTGAACCTACTTCAAAATATATGGTTAAACAATATTGACCGTCTTTAGAGTCAGATGTCATATAAAGCATTCTTTCAACGCCGTTTACGGCCGATTCAATCGGAGCGGCAACGGTCGACTCGATAACATCGGATGATGCTCCCATATAAGTAGCGCTTACTGTTACCTGCGGCGGAGTGATTGTGGGGTATTCTTCCAGAGGCAAGGTTTTTAGGGCAATTAACCCGACAAGAATTATGACAATTGAAACAACGAAAGCAAATCTTGGTCTTTCAATAAAGAACTTTGAAAACATTATTTATTGTCTCCTTCAATCGTTGAATCATCTTCGTTTTTTGACATTTCTTTAACTTTCATCTTAGGCATCAAGGATGTTAAAGATGAAGTAATAAACTTATCGCCTTCTTTTAAGCCATTATTTGAATCTTCTTTTATGACCCAATAGTTTTCATATTGTCCGTCGTCTTTAAAATATCTTGTTTGAACAAGCCCGTTTTCATCAATTACATAGACATATTTTCCTTTTGTATCCTGTAAGACATAGTCTTGATGAACAACTAAGACATCTCTTTTTTTGTTTGAATATACTTTAACTTTGACAAAATCCCCGGGAATTAAGGTGTGATTGTCATTTTTAAATGTCGCTCTAAAATCCATAGTGCCTGTGGATTCTGAGATTTTATTATCCCAAAAATCTTGAACACCACTTATGGGGTATGTTTCGCCGTTTGGCAAGATTATATGGACTTTAGTCGGTTTTGCTCCTTTTTGGGGGATAAAATCGTCTTGTCTTAATTTTGCAAATTGCTTAGAATCGACACTATATTTTACATAAATCGGGTTTGTTTTAACAACGGTTGTTAAAACTCCCGATTGCATATTGACGTAATTTCCTTCTTGGATGTTTAATGCGCCCATTTTACCATCAACAGGGCTTGTGATTTTTGTATAGCCATAATTTCTTTTTGCTTCGGCCAGTTGAGCGTTTGCCGCTTTCAAAGAGGCTTCCGTTGACATTTTATCAGCATATAAGCCGTCATAGGTTGATTTTGAAATAAAATCTTTTTCAACTAATTCCGCACCTCTGTCATAATCTCTTTTTGCTTTATATGAGGCGGCTTTTGCGCTTTCTAAGTCTGCTTGAGCTTTATGGAGATTATTTAGATATTGAGTAGGTTCTATTGTCAAAAGAACCTGACCTTTTTTAACATAATCTCCTTCTTTAAAATGCTTCTTTTGCAAATATCCGTCAATTCTTGCTATGATATCAACTTTATCAATAGATTGGACACGCCCGGGGATTTCAATTGAAGGGCGCATTTCAATTTGTTTTACCGTATCTGTTTCAACTTCTTTTACGCTTGTTAATTGAAGCTGTTTTGCTCTTTGTATTTCGGATATTTTTGTCATTGTAAAACGCATTGTAACAAGGCAAATTACAACAATAGAGACTATTAACAATATTTTTTTCATTTCTGTAAACCCACAAGTCTAAAAACTTACCATAATCAAATTTAACATAACCTGCTTCAAACAAAAAATTTTGTAACAAATTAAATATTTAGATGAGCATGGTACAGATTTGATTGTAATATGCTGAATTTTATTTTTCAAATTATCTTTATTGATAATATTTAATTTGTACAATAGGGCAATTTAAAAAATATCAAAATTGAGATAATGAAATTAACCCCTGAAGAATTAAGGAGGCGAAAAATGGAAAGAATCAAAAGCCTGTTTAAAAATCTCTCTTTAGAAACCGAAAAATATAATAAAAATGCAAAAAACCCGTTTTTGGAAAATAACTTTGAATATAATCCTTTTAAATCAATATATGAGCAGACTTATATCTGGGTTGAAAAAACCGCCAAAGAACGCTAAAACGCTAAACGCAATAGAATAAAATCTATTGCGTTTTTAATTTAAAACTCAATCTTGCAAAATAAAACATCAAAACACTTATTATCATAAGAGGAATAAGGTTTTCTATAACCGTAACAAAATCCATCGCCTTAAAATAAATCCCTTTAATAATAAGCATATAATACCTTATCGGGTTCAATAAACTTATATATTGAAAAAATAGCGGCATATCTTCAACGGGCGAAACAAAGCCCGACAATAATACGGCGGGAGTTTGAAAGGCAAAAACCCCTAAAATCGCCTGCTGCTGGGTATAAGAAAAAGAAGAAATAAAAAGCCCCAGAGCAACAATTGAAACAAGAGAAACAAAATTTGCAATTAAATATAATATAACAGACCCTAAAAACGGCACTTTAAAACAAAATACGATAATTAAAGTTATTACAATGCTTGAAACAAAAGCAACGATGACCGCCGGCAGGGTTTTTGAAAATAATATTTCATCATTTGTTAATGGGCTTACCATAAGCTGGTTAAATGTTCCCAGTTCTCTTTCTCTTGCGATAGATAGGGCGGAGAGCAACAAACACAACACTAAAGAGAGCATAACAATTAAACTCACGGTCAAAAACCACTTATATTCAATATTGGGGTTAAACCAATTTCTTGTAATTACGTTTATTTTTGGCTTTTTTATATTTTTATTGTCGTTTTCCAATTCATCACTAAATGAACTTATAATGCTATTTGCATAATTGGAAGCTAATGTCGCTGAATTTGTCTGTCTGCCGTCTGATATAATTAAAATTTCGCTCGGTTTATTTTTTTTGATATTTTCTTCAAAATCGTTTTGGATAATCATTGCGATTTGGGATTTTTTTAAATCTATATCATCTTTTAATTCTTTTGGGGTTTTTGAAAAATATATTTTTCTAAACCAGATTGAATCATAAAACCTTGAAATCAATTCTCTTGAATAGTATGAATTGGAATAATCCAAAACCGACATATCAATATTTCTTACTTCAAGCGTTATGGCATGCGCAAAAACCAAAAGCTGCAATATCGGAGGGGTTATTATAAGGGCTCTGTTTTTCGGGTCTTTAAAAATCGTTAAAAATTCTTTTTTAATTAACGCTAAAATTCGAGTCAATCTTTTGTGCATTTTTCAAGCCTCAAATTGATGTTGTTATAGACAATTATGGCCAAAATTGCCCCAAGAATCGTTAAAAAAACGGAATTAATTAAAACGATTTTGGGTATCGTTCCTGCCATAAATTCGCTTTGGATAAATGTTATAAAGTACCTCGGGGGCAAAATCGTTGTTAAATATTGAAAAATTTTTGGCATGGAAGATATCGGATAAATCAGCCCCGAAAGCATTAGCGCAGGCAGAAGCCCAAAAGATAAAGCCATTTGAGAGGAGCTAAATTGTTCTTTAAAAGATGAACTAATCACAAGCCCGACACCCAAACAGCAAAAAAGATACAATGCCCCAACCATAAGCAAAATTAGGATATTTCCTCTAAATGGAATTTTAAAAACCACAATACAAAGAAAAATATTAAAAATAAAAGACCCCATACCTAAAACAAAATAGGGGATGTATTTTCCGACAACAAAATTCAATTTTGTGATGTTTGTTGAAAACAATGCTTCAATCGTTCCTCTCTCCCATTCTCTTGAAATTACAAGAGCCGTTAAAAGCATCCCGATAAGATTCATTGTGACAGCGAGTGAGCCGGGCAAAATAAAATAATGAGAATTAATATCTTGGTTATACCAGAAGCGAATGTCGCTTTGAATTAGAGGCGGGGTTAACGTATTTTTAAAATCGCTTGATTGATTAAGCCAAAGATTAACGATTGAATTAGTGTAGCTTGAGACAAAATTGGCAAGATTCGCTTCCGACCCGTCGGTTATTACAAAAACATCGGCGGAATTATTTTTCATTAAATTTTTTGTAAAATCGTTTGGGAAAATCACACCCCCTTTTAATTTTGAATTGGCAATTTCAAGGTACATTTCATCTTTTGATTCAAAATATTTTGTTTTAACATAGTCACTATGGTCAAAAGAATTGATTAATGTTGAAATTTTAGGGTTATTATCGTCATTTTTAATTCCCAGAGTAATTTTTACGGTATCAAGATTCACCGCATAGCGATATAAAATTAAAATTATAAAAGGCAGAACAAAAGCAATTAAAATGCTTGAAAAATCTCTTATAATCTGATAAAACTCTTTTTTAATTAATGCAAGATATATCATTTTTCACTTTTGCGCCTTTTTTAAATTAATCATTTTGATAAATGCTTCATTCATATCTTTGGCATTTGCTTGTTTTATAAGGTTATTTGGAGTATCAAGAGCAATAATTTCACCGTTATAAAAAAGAGAAATATTGTCGCAAAATTTCGCTTCATCCATAAAATGCGTTGTCACAAGTACGCTCACGCCGATATCAGCCAGCGCTTTTATATGATTCCAAAACTCCCTTCTTTGTATGGCGTCCACTCCCGAGGTCGGTTCATCCAAAAATAAAACGGGTGGCTCATGGATTAAAGCACAAGCCAGAGAAAGCCTTTGTTTATAGCCTAAAGGAAGAAGGGATGTCATTTCATCTTTATATTGCTCAAGTTCAAAAACTTTTATCATCCTCTCTATTTTTTCTTTTTTGTTTTTACCGAAAAGCCCGTAGATTCCTGAAAAAAATTCTAAGTTATCAAGCAAAGATAATCTTGAATAAAGGGAAAATTTTTGAGCCATATAGCCGAGATACTGCCTTGCTTTATGGGGCTGTTTTTCAACATCAACTCCCATAATAAAGCCTTTGCCCGACGTTGGTTTTAAAAGAGCGCACATCATTTTAAATGTTGTTGATTTTCCCGCACCATTTGGGCCTAAGAGTCCAAAAATCTCTCCTTTTTTAATACAGAAAGAATTGTTTTTCACCGCCCAAAAACCGTTAAAATTTTTTGATAAATTATCCGCCAAAACGCAGCATCTTTCGTTGTGTTCTATAAGATGATAATTCTTTGCAACAAGGGACTCTTTTTCCTTGTAGCCTCCCATAAGTTCAATTACTTTGTTTTCAAAAACTTCATAATTTTGCCCCAAATCTTTTGTGCGCCCGTCGAAAATAACCTTTCCTTTATCCAAAATCACGCAAATATCAAAATTGAAAGCTTCATCAAGGTATGAACTTGACCAGATAACGGTTGTATTTTTCGATATTGTTTTTCGAACTAAATCCAACAGTTCAAGGCGAGATAAAGGGTCAACACCTACCGACGGTTCATCTAAAATCAATAACTTTGGTTCACCTAAAAGAGCGCAAGCCAGCCCGAGCTTTTGTTTCATTCCGCCCGAGAGGTCTTGAGCAAGACGCTTTTTGAATGGTTTTAGAGTGGTAAACTCGAGCAGTTTATCAAAATTAGCATAATTTGCGGAATTTCTTTTTAATTTGGAATAAAGGTTTAAATTTTCTTCGACGGTTAAATCTTCGTATAAGCCGAATTTTTGAGGCATATACCCTATTTGATTAAGGATTTTTTCTTTGTCGGAATCGTTTTTCGGATTTAATTCAAGAGTAACTATTTCGCCTTTTGTTGCGCATAATAATCCCGCAACAAGGCGCAATAATGTTGTTTTACCTGCACCGTCCGCACCTAAAAGAGCAATTATCGCGCCTTTTTTGAGCGCAAGATTAATATCATCAAGCGCAACATCCGATAAAAAGGACTTTGACAGATTTTTTGTTACAATAGCATTTTCCATTAAATTACCCGATTTTAGCCAATTTGTGCTATTTTATTTTTAAAGCCAAAATAAGGTAATTTGAATTAGCAAAAAAACTTAGTGCTTTTAGGTAATTTAAGCTAAAATATCGATGATTTTATTTTCGCTCATCGCTTTAATTGCGCTATCTGCCGTTTTCTTTGCGTTTGCTGCGATATGGTAGCCTTCCTGAAAAGTCGGAATTGAAGAATCATCGCTATATAAAGCTAATTTTGCGTTTTGATTTTCCATAATGATTCTGCAGCAATCGGGCGTCACTTCGTTAATTTGCTTTATGTAATTAGGGTTTATATAAGTGTTTTGATATTTTATAAAACCTAAATTGTTCATAAAATCTTCCTTTTTATTTTATTTACGGATAAATTATAGCATACGTTTTTTTAAAACAAAACAAAGAAGCCAAGTTATTTGTATGTTGTTTATTGATATTTTTAGATGGTTTTATTATTTTTTGGAAGATTTATTGCCTTTAACCACATGCTTATATTCTTTTTCGCTTAGGCCGTTATAAAAATCAACAATAACTTTTTTCATTTTAATATCTTTTATCGCGTCAATTCCGTCTTTAAAATACGTATCCACCGCGCTTATTGCCTTTTTATAGCTTTGGAGAAATTCATCGCATTTTGCCCTATTCCAAACTTCGGCGCAATAATTATCGACTATTTCTTGGTCTTGGGGCGATAAATCGAGCATGGCACATTTTTTTGAAAAAACTTGCTGTACTTCTTTATCGTTATTATAAAGCTCCTGCGCAATATCGAGAGTGTTTTTGCTGCAGTGCCACAAGATTTTTTCAAACAGTTCTTTTCTTTCTTTAAATTTGCGGGGTTTACCCACGACATATTGCGCCGGAGCCATTTTTTGGATAAGTTCACGATTCAAAAGTGTTTTTTGTATAAAATCCCTGTTTTTCTTGATTCTAAGGTCGATAAATCTGTCTCTGCCGTCATTGGAAAAAATTCCTTCCGGGATAATATCCAGTTCTCCTTGAGCAATTTTTAATAAAATATCTTGTTCACAAACCCCCGATGCCTTTGAAAAATCAACAAATGAGATTGTATAGGGGTTATTTTCTCTTATATTCATAAGGGTTTTTCTTGTTTTAAATTTTGAAATATCAACATAGGCCGTATCATTCGTTTCTTTATTGTCGGCTGTGGCAAGGCCTTTGTCCCCTTTTTCGTCCCCTTTTGATTCAATTTTACCGTCGATTTTATTTTGCAAAATCAGTCTTTTAAGGGCCGAAGAAGTGCAAAATCCTAATTTATCAAGATAGTCGCTTGGAACATACAAAGGAAGTTTTAAATCATTATCGGATAAAACATAGTATTTTGAAGGCAGACATTTTGTTCTTTTCCAGTCTGCGTTTTTATCTTTTGCAATTATTTTTGAATCTTGCATATTAGGGTTATTATAATAGCCTAATCTGAATGTTCCAAAGACGTTAAAGTTTTGTATTTCGCTACAATCCGCAAGCTCGAGAGTTTTTTTATAGTCTTCATTTCGAGATACAAATTTATGGGTCTTTAGGCCTAATTTATGGAATTCTTCCGGAGTTATTTTGAAAATTTTACACAAAAAGTCGACGCTGCGGACTTTTCCTTGTGCAGATTTAAGAAAATCCATTGTTTCTTTTGTTGCTTCGTCGGTTAAATCAATAAACACGGAAAGATTATTAAATTTAAAAGTCTTTATAAGC
This sequence comes from Candidatus Gastranaerophilales bacterium, assembly GCA_947624685.1. GTDB lineage: Bacteria > Cyanobacteriota > Vampirovibrionia > Gastranaerophilales > Gastranaerophilaceae > RUG14156. The sequence goes on from CANQLJ010000001.1 coordinate 70,749, forward strand.
CCCATTTTCTTAAGCTCGTTTATGACATCGCGAACGGAATTATTCATTTCAAAATCCTGTGCAACATAAGACCAATCGCAAGCGCCGCCAAGGTCTAAAAGTTCATCTTTGGTGCCTATGGTAATGATGGGTTTATCTTTTGCCGCGGTTTTATAGTTTTCTTTAAGCGAATTATGATATTGGTCTAAACCGTTAATTAAAGTGTCGATTTCAAGGGCTTTTCTTTCAATCAATAAATTATATTCATTGATTTTTTCTTGTAATTTTGATTTCAATTTTTCAATATCAAAATCATATTCAAGCATATTTAACGACAAACATCTTAAGAAATAGTCTTTTTCCTGTTGTTCTTTTGTGCTTGAAAAATCATAATCTTTTGTTGCATTTTTCAAAAACTCATACATTTCAAAACTGTATTTTTTTGAAATTTTATTTCTTTTTTCGTCTGCTCTCATCTTTTTGAGCGCCGAAAGGTATTCAAAAATGATATTATCGAGTTCGTCTTTTTTATCATCAAGAGAATTTAAAATATCAATTTTTGCGTTTAAAATTTTAATTTGGTCTTTTAAATATGAAATTCTTTTGTTGTTGGAGTCGATTTTTTCGCTTACAAGAAGCTTTTGTTTTTCATATTTTTCTTCAATCATTTTAATATCAGAATCATTTTTCTCTTTTGATTCTTCGATTGAGCCTTTAAAATTAATAGGATTTGATTTATTTAGATTTTTATTAAAATTTATACCTAAATTACCATTAAGATATTTAAATCCAGAAAAAGCAGCGATTTTCATATTTTTTCCATTCCATTTCTTTTTTATATTCATATAAAAGCCGTGAAAAAATATTTTTGTTATATGAAATGAAACAAAATGGAATTAATTATTTTATTGTGCGTTATTTAATTCGTTTTCTCTGTTTTTAAATTGCATATTATAGAGTGTTTTGTATTTTCCGTCTTTGATTTTGATTAACTGTTCATGGGTACCCATTTCAACAATTTCGCCGTTTTCAATAAACAAAATCTTATCTGCGTTAAATATAGTCGACAATCTGTGTGCAATTACAAAAACCGTCTTATCCTTCATCAAATTATCAAGCGCTTTTTGGACAATTTTTTCCGATTTATTATCCAAAGCGCTTGTTGCTTCATCTAAAACAACAATGGGCGCGTCTTTTATCATCGCTCTTGCTATTGCGATTCTTTGTCTTTGGCCTCCGGATAATGATGCGCCGTTTTCGGCAATTGGCGTATCTAAACCGCGATCCAAATTTGCAACAAATTCATCCAAATGCGAAGCGCTGATTACTTTATCGATTTCTTCCTGGGTTGCATTTTCTTTGCCGATTAAAATATTTTCTCTGATGGTTCCGGAGAACAAGAAGTTGTCTTGGAAAACTTCGGATATTTTGTTTCTCAAAGACGCCAGTTTAAAATCTTTGATATTTATGTCATCAAAATAGATTCCGCCTGAATATATGTCATAGAATCTTGGTAAAAGATTCACAATTGTTGACTTTCCACCGCCGGAATTGCCCACAAGGGCGATTGTTTGACCTTTTTTAGCTTCAAAAGAAATGTTGTGCAAAACTTGTTTTTGTTCGTTATATGAAAACGAAACTTCGCTGAATTTGATGCTTTGGGGGGTGAAATTAAATTCTTTTGTTCCGTTATCTTTAATTCTTGAATTAAAATCAAAAAGCTCAAACACACGATTCAGAGCAACGAAAATGCCTTGGATACCCGTTAAATCTTGTCCTAAGGTTTTAATAGGTTTATACAAAAGCAAAAGCGAGGTGATGAAGCTTGCAAAACTTCCCGTTGTCAATCTTCCCATCATAATCAATTTGTTTCCAAAAAGCATTACAAGCGCAATACCGATGCTTGCTATGATGTACATAATAGGAGAAAGCCAGCCTGTTCTTTTGGTTAAAGACATTTGAAGCGAGAAAGTTTTTCGAATTAGTCCTTTAACTCTTGAATATTCTTTATCCTGCAAATTATATCCGCTTATGACTTTGTTGCCTTTATATGTTTCATTAAATGCGGTTGTGATGTTTCCGCCAACGACCGTGCTTTTGTTTGAGACTTCTTTGATTTTCTTTCTCAAAAGCGCCATTGGTGCAAAAGCAAAAATCAAAATCACAACGCCTACAAACGCAAGCTCCCAAGAATTATAAATCAAAACAAAAATCAAACCCAAGGCACTGGTGAGCGAAGTTATGATTGTTTTTATGCTGTTGATTAATTGTCTTGAAGCGCAATCCGGGTCTGACAAAAATCTTGATATAATAAGACCAGAGGAATTTTCGTCATAAAACTTCGAATCTAAATAAACAAGTTTTTTAAATAAATCAACTTTAACACTATTTGCTATTGTTAAGCTTATCCAATCCGATAAATATGCGTTTAGGTATCTTAAAACCCCTTGAATACCGGCAAATATTACAATTCCCGGAGGAATGATTTTTGCCAATAAATCTCTTGTCAAAATAAATCCATGCCAGTCAATTATATTTCCGTTTACAACAACATCAATGTAGGGTTTTAAGACAAAAGCCGTGACCCCGTCCAGCAGCCCCAAAGGCACTGCAAGCAAAAATGTTATAACAATTCTAAATAACACCGGTTTTATATATGGGAAAATTCTTTTTAATAAATATCCGTAGTCAAAAGCTTTGTCTGTGTTAATTACATCTAATCTCATCTATATCTTCCATATTAATACTATCAAAAATCATTATTACATAAACAAAGAAATTATTTAAAAATTTAAAAAAAATGTTAAAATAAAATAAAACTATGGATGGAAATTTTCTAAGAGAATATTATATTTTAATCAGAAACAAAATCCTCGACACTCGCTTTGAAGCGGCAATTGCAAGCGCGGATAAACTTTTGAGCGCATACCCCAGAGACGAATGGGGATATTACTATAAAGGGGTTTGTTTTTTTGCTTTAGAAAAATACAAAGAATCCGTAAGAAACTATACAATTGCACTTCAATTAAATCCCGGCCTTGCAAAAGCGTATTTTAATTTGGGGGTTTGTTTTTATATTGTTCGAAAATATGACCTTGCTTTAATTAATATTGCAAAAGCCATGATAATTTTTACAAAACAAAAAGAGCTTGAAAAAAAACAGCGCTGCGTTGATGCCCTTAAAGTTATTCAAATTGAAAGAGGAGAATAAGAAATGAAAATTACGATATTTTTTATAGTTAGCATTTTATTAATTTTTTTGATTTTAATTTTGGCGCTTGTTTTAATTTTTAAATATTCAAAGCTCTATGTAAAATACAATAGAATCACAAAATACCTCCTTAACTACCTTAATGTCATAACTTCGGCCCGATACGGAAATTTACATGCAAAAGTTGATGAGGGTGTGGACGCGCTAACTATAATGCTTACAAAAAACACAAATGCGCTATTAGAGAGCATTAACGACAGAGACAAAGTCATTCAAGAATACATTGAAAAAGAAAAACAAAGCCAAAATATAAAACAAGACTTCATCTCAAGCTTAGCCCATGACCTTAAAGTCCCGATTATTGCGCAAGATAATACCTATGATTTATTTCTGCAAGGAAACTTTGGCTCGATTTCACCTGTTCAAAAACAGGCAATAGAAAACCTCAAAATTTCAAATAATGACCTTAAAAATCTTGTTTGCGATTTGTTGGATATTTATAAACTCGACAAAAAAGAGCTTGAACTAAATAAAACGGACACTAATCTAAATGAACTTATTAAAGAAGTTATAGCTCAAAATAAAAGCATAATAACAATAAGAAACAAAGAAATCATTTTTGATGACAAAGAAAAAATTAATGCGTTTATTGATTCTTTTTTAATTAAAAGAGTATTAAATAATTTAATTTCAAATGCGATTTTTTATGGGAAAGATTCAAAAAATATTTTTATAACGCTAAAAAACGAAGATAATAAAATTAAAATCAGTGTCATTGATGAAGGCGAAGGGATAAATGAACAAGATATTAATAATATCTTTAAAAAATATTATACAAGCGCAAAAAAATATTCTAATATCGGCGTGGGATTGGGGCTTTATTTTGCAAATAAAATAGTATTAGCGCACGGTGGAACAATTGAAGCAAAAAATAACCCGCAAAAAGGTGCAACATTTACTATTGAATTACCAAAACAAAATTGATAAAATTAATAAAATGGAAGCACAAGAAGAAAAAGAAAAAGAAAAAGGAGAAGGAGAAGATTGGGGGATTTTATCTTCAATTTCAAGCTACATCAATTTTCTTGAAATCGAAAAGGGATTATCCAAAAACACGATTCTTGCCTATCAAAATGACTTGATTGCTTTTTTTGATTACGTTTCAGCTGAATTTAATATAGAAAATATCGAACATATAAAAAGAAAAGAACTCTCTTTTTATATAAAGTATCTCGCCAGAAACGAATTAAACCCAAGCTCGATTATGCGAAAAATCGCCTCCATAAAAGGATTCTTCAGATTTTTGTGCCACAAAAGAATAATAAAAACAAATCCTTCCGTTTTAATTAATAATCTAAAGCTCCCAAAAAGATTGCCCAAGGTCTTGAGCATCAATGAAATAGAAAAAATATTAAAAACGGATTTAACAATTAAAGAAAACGCGATTTTTGAACTTTTATATTCTTCGGGAATTCGTGTGAGCGAATTGTGCGAGCTTGAACTAAAAAACATCGATCTAAATCAAAAAGCAATAAAAGTGTTCGGCAAAGGTTCAAAAGAAAGACTTGTGCCGATAAATGATAAATGTATCAAAATAATAAAAAAATACCTTTCTCAAAGGGAGCTTGTTGCCTTAAAATATGATTCTAAGCCCTATCTTTTTTTAAATGAAAAAGGTCAAAAAATTTCAAGACAAATTGTCTATAAAATCATCAAAAAACAAGGCGAAAAAATCCAAAGAGAAATCTCCCCCCACACGATTCGCCATAGCTTCGCTACACACTTGCTTGAAAACGGGGCGGATTTAAGAGTCGTTCAGGAGCTTTTGGGCCACTCAAGTATCGTCACAACCCAACTTTATACCCACATAAGCAAAAAGACCCTAAAAGAAATATATTTTAAAATTAACGGCTGAATTTAATTTTTTATTTTTTTAGGGGGGAATTTAATCAACTTCTATTCTTATTTCAAAAGACCTCTGCCAAGGAAGGCTATAGCTTATTTTTTGATAATGAAAATCAAGGTATTTCGCAATTTTAAGAGAATATTGATTTAATTCATCTTCTTTTTCTTTTAATTTTTCTTCAAAATTTTGCCCGTATTCTCTGATTGGTTTTCTAATAATCGCTTGATAAATATAATCATCCATAAGCCTTATAAATTGCAGTTTTTTATAAGCTTTTTCATTATATTTATTATCTTTAAGGGCAAAATATTTTGTTATTGCACTTAAGATTGAACAGCCGATAGTGTTTGCGCTTGTGTTATAAGCACAATAACCGTAAAAATTATCACCTTTGATATTTTCAATCATCTGTTCAACAAAACCAACATCCGCCCCGTTTGCATTATTCACATCCGCAACAAAACAGGGAGAATCAAAAATATTATTAAAATCAATTTTTTTTTGCGTTTTATTTATGACATCGCCTAAAACCAAGTCCCCTTGCTCATATTCAAAATTATTTATAAACATTTTTAGTTCATAATTATTTTTTTCAATATTCAATCCCGCAAGTTCAATCTGCCCCAAAACACAATCATTGATTGTTATATCTTCATATTTTGAAATGAGGTTATTTGAATTTGGGTACATAAAAACAGGATTTATATTGATTTTTTCTTTTTTATAATCAACAATAGCGCGAGAGATAAGCGACAAGGGGATTTCATCGAGCCCGGTTTTAATTTTAGCGCTCAGGTTTTCTTTTTTTATAATTTGATTAAGTTCAAGCCCTTCTTTAACATTGAGCCCGAATTGGGCGCAATCGTCTTTTGAAAAAATTAAAAAATCAAAAAATCCTTCTTTTAAAAATTCCAAATATAATTTATTTATTTCAAAATTTCTTTTTCTTGTGTCGAGGTAATCCTGCAAAATATTTTCGGGAATTTTATTTATGACGCAATTAGAATTTTTTTCAACTTCGGCTTTATGGAGATAATATGACCAATCGAAGATTTTTTTGCCATATATATTCCAATACTCTTTTTCTTCTTCATTTATGTTGTTGTTTGAAATTCGCATAATTGAAGAGAAAGCATAGATTTTTTTTGCTTTTTTTCTTGCGATATTTTTAAATTTAGATAATCTTTTTTCTATTTCTTCTTTTGTGTCGTTTGACCTTCTTGATGGCACCAATCCGCCATAGGCAATGGTATCAAGAGAAACAATTAAATAATCGATATAATCTAAATTATTAATAAAATCAATTAATTTATCCGTATCGGTGCCGGTTGTTAAACCCCCTAATAAAGAAATATCGGGCAGATAAAGCTTAATATCATTATGGATTGATAAAATGTCTTGAATTAAATCATAACAAATCGGTCGATTATCAATAGGAATCAGAGCTATTTTTAACATAAAATTATTTTATAATATTTTTTTATTTTTTAAAAGCTTTAATAATAATTTACTTGTTGTAAGTGTTTTTTGGTATAAAATTATTCTATAAAATTTTAATGAAAAAGATTTTTTGTAAAAGAATCAAAAACGACTGTAAAATGAGGATTTAATGCAATTTAATTTAGATGAAATTATAAAAGCAATAGATGGAAAGGTCTTATACGAAAGCGAAAATATAGATAAAAAGGCTCTTTTTGATATTTCAACGGATACAAGAAAAATTAAATCCGGCGATGTTTATCTTCCGCTTCGAGGCGAAAACTTTGACGGTCATAATTTCATAGATAAAGCGCTCGAGCTTGGCGCAAGAGGGTACTTTACCCAAGATGAATTTAAAATAAATAAAAATTGCGATTTTATAATTTATGTCAAAAACGCTCTTGTTGCTTATTTAGAGCTTGCAAAATATATAAGACAAAAAATCAATCCTATAGTTGTCGCAATAACGGGCTCTTGCGGCAAAACGACAACAAAAGAAATGCTCTATAGCGTATTTTCAACCCAATATAAAACGCACAAAACCTATCTTAACCACAACAATGAAATAGGCCTATGTGAAACGATGTTTACAATGCCCAATAATACCGAAGTTTTGATACTGGAGATGGGCATGAGAAACCTGGGTGAAATTGAACTTTTATCAAACTATTCTAACCCTGATATAGGAATAATATCTAATATCGGCTGTGCTCACCTTGAAAGATTGGGAACATTAAAAAATATCGCAATTGCAAAATGCGAAATCGCCTCTAATCTTAAATCAAAAGATGAGGGCGGATTATTTATCGGTGTAGATTGCGAGCAAATCAAAGACAATTTAAAATACGACGGCAAAAAAATCTTTGTTTCATTAAATGATGCTAAAAATATCAAAATTAAAGCGGATTTAACAACATTTGATTATAAAGGCACAACATATCAAATAACGCAACCCGGCGAATACAATATCCAAAACGCGATTCTTGCTATTGAAGCGGGCTTGAGCAGAAACGTTGAAATTAAAAACATTCAAAAAGGACTTTTAAACTATCGTCCGATTGAAAAACGCTGGGAAAAGACGGTTATAAAAGGCTTAACCTTCATAAATGACAGCTATAATGCAAACCCGGAATCGATGAATGCCGTTTTAAAGACGTTTTTGTCGATTTATCCAAAGCCTATTGTATTGGTTTTAGGAGATATGGGAGAATTGGGCAAAGATTCAATCAGCTATCATAAGCAAGTGGGCGAATTTTTATCAAATTATAAAGACATAAAACTTTTAACCGTAGGAGCTCTCGCTCGCCATATCGCAAGAAACGCGACACTTGAGAGCGTGGAATTTGAAAACAACAGCGATTGCGCTAAATATATCTTAAAAAACATCGAAAAAAATTCGACGATACTATTAAAAGCCTCTCGGGCGATGAAATTTGAACAAATTATTGAAATGGTGACAAATTATGATAATGATTAGTGTGGCGGGGCTCATTGCTCTGATATTATGTTTATTGTTCGGCATTCCTTATATTGACTTTATGCAAAAGAAGGCATATTCGCAATATTTAAGACAAGAAGTCCAAAAAATGCACGCCTATAAAGAAAAAACACCCACAACGGGCGGAGTTTTTATCATCGCTTCAATAATAATCGCTTCCGTTATTGCTCTTTTTATGGCGCAAGAGACGACCACAAGAGCGATGATTGTCATTATCACTTTGATTTTTTATACTTTTACGGGCTTTGAAGACGACATTAAAAAAATTAAAGCTCATCAAAACCTCGGTCTTTCCGCTCGAGCAAAGCTCATGCTTCAAATAGCAGTCTCGATGCTTCCCGCGTTTTATATAATTTCAACTCATCAAACTCAAATAAGCTTTTTAAATTTCAGTTTGGATTTGGGCTGGTTTTACCCTATATTTGTTGTTTTTATGATGGTGGGTTCATCTAATGCGCTTAATTTAACCGATGGTCTGGACGGACTTGCAGCAAGCTCCTCTGTTTTTGCGTTTTTAGCATGTTCTATTATTTGTTTTTTAAACAATAATATCGATTTAGCGATAATTGCAATTGCGGCAAGTGCCTCGTGTCTTGGGTTTTTATATTACAATAAAAAACCCGCTAAAATCTTTATGGGAGATACCGGCTCTTTAGCGTTAGGTGCGCTTTTAGCAACCATTGCCATAATGGGAAAATTTGAACTTTGGCTGATACCGATTGCTGTTATATTTATATGCGAAACATTATCGGTTATGATTCAAGTCACAAGCTTTAAATTGACGGGAAAAAGAGTCTTTAAAATGAGCCCGATACATCATCATTTCGAGCTTTCAAATTGGAGCGAAAATAAGATTGTGTTTGTTTTTTCGCTAATCACATTTTTATTTTGCACTCTGAGTGTAACGGTTTATTATCTATATAAAATACATTAATTAAACGGATGGTAAAATGAATAAATACGAAAATGTTAAAGATAAAAAAATATTGATTTTGGGTTTTTCAAAAACGGGTATCGCTTCCGCTAAATACCTATCTTCAAAAGGCGCTAATGTCTTTATTAGTGAACAAAACGAGATGAAAGAAAAAGATAGAGCTGTTTTTGAAGATTTAAAATCAAAAAATATCAAAATAGAATTTAATTCTCATAGCGAAGATTTTATTTCGGGAGCTGATTTTTGCATCCTTAGCCCTTCGATACCAGAGGATAGCGACATAATTAAAAGATTAAAAGAAAAAAATATCGAATATTTTTCCGATTTAGAATACATTTCAAAAATAAATCAGGAAAATAAAATCGTTTTAATCACTGGAACAAACGGAAAAACGACGACAACCGCTTTAACATCTCATATTTTAGAAAAAAAATATTTTGCCCCCTCAACGGGTAACATTGGTATAAGCCCGATGGATTTTATCAACAAAAACCCCGATTTTTATGTAATTGAAGCAAGTTCTTTTCAATTAAACTATTCGCCAAAATTAAAGCCCTGTATCGGGATTTTCACAAACCTCACACCGGATCATCTTTTGTGGCACAAGAGTCTTGAAAATTATTTTGAAGCAAAAGCAAAACCTTTTCGCAATATGGATGAAAATGATTTTGCAATTTTAAATTATGACGATGAATTATTAAAAAAATTAGGAAGCGAAATAAAAGCCAAAGTATACTATTTTTCGCTCTCTAAACAAAATATCAAAAATTGCATATATTTAGAAAATGACGAAATTATTTTTGAAAACGAAAAAATAATAAACATCAATGAATTAAATATCGTAGGTCCTCATAACATTCAAAACGCGATGTGCGCTATTGTTGCATCAAAAATCTTAAAATTAAATAACGATGAAATTAAAGAACAATTAAAAAGTTTTAAAGCAATAGAACACAGGCTCGAATACGTCAGAACCCTTGAAGGAACAGATTATTATAATGATTCTAAAGCAACGAATCCCGAAGCAAGCATCGTTGCAATAAATTCTTTTGATGATAAAAAAGTTGTCTTAATTGCAGGCGGCAGAGATAAAAAGACGGCTTTAAAAGACTTTATTAAAGCCGTAAAAGAAAAAATATCCAAAGTTGTCTTAATCGGCGAAGCCACAAAGCGTTTTCGAGACGAACTTTCTCAAAACGGCTATATAAATATAGTTAATTCCAAAACTCTTGAAGAAGCAATAGATATTGCTTCACTGGATAAACCCGACATTGTTTTATTGTCGCCGGCGTGCGCAAGTTTTGATATGTTTGAAAGCTATGAAAAAAGAGGGGACGCTTTTAAAAACTATGTATTATCAAAAAAATAGACCATTAACTCATACACAGGATGAAACCTACACCCAAACTTCGGCAGATAATATTTTGCTTGTCGTTGTGGTTTTCATTGTCGTTTTTGGGATAATGGCAGTGTTTTCCGCTTCCGCTCCAAAAGCAATAAGCTATGGAGAAAACCCGTTTAGCTTCACTTTTAAACAATTAATCTGGCTTATAGGCGGGATATTCGGAGCGCTGTTTTTCTCAAATTTTGACTATAAAAAATTAAAACCGTTTTCGGGGTTTGTCGCTCTTTTTGTCCTTGTGATGCTGATTTTGGTTAAATTTTCTCCTTTAGGGGTAACGGTTAATGAAGCAAAAAGATGGCTTGTTATAGGCCCATTACAATTTCAGCCGTCAGAGATGGCAAAACCCGCTTTGGTATTATATTTTGCAACTCTTTTTTCAAAAGACTATTCAATATTGGATTCAAGAAAATATCCTTTTTATTTTATTTTTGCTTCAATGCTGCTTTTAATTTATATGCAGCCTAATTTATCAATGATAATCCTGCTTTTAACCACGTCACTCGTAATGTATTATATTGCAGGCGGTTCAACAAAGATAATTTCAGCCGTACTATTGGCGGGCTCCGCTCTTGTAGCCACAACTATCAGAGGCTATCAATTACAGCGCATAAAAGTTTGGTGGAATCCCTTTTCGGATGCTCTTGGCTCGGGTTATAACATAATTCAATCCATGGTTGCTTTTTCTTCGGGAGGATTTTTTGGCGTGGGTTTTGGAAATTCCAAACAAAAGCTCTCTTGGCTTCCCGAGGGACACACCGACTTTATCTTTGCAATAATCGGAGAAGAGTTTGGATTTTTAGGGTGTTTCTTTTTAATTTGTTTATTTTGCGTATTTTTGCATCGAGGTTTTATAATAGCTAAAAAATGTCCCGATATGTTCGGAAAAATCTTGGCTGTGGGTATTACTTTTTCAATCTGTTTTCAAGCATTTACAAATATGTCTGTAGCAAGCTCCTTCGTTCCTGCGACGGGGATTCCGCTTCCCTTAATAAGCTATGGCGGATCAAGCCTTTTTGTGACATTATGTATGATTGGGGTATTGATTAATATCTCAAAGAAAAAAGTTCAAAGGATAGTTCATTATGTCGAATAAAGAAAAAATATATTTTATAACGGGAGGCGGCACAGGCGGCCATATTTATCCTGCGGTATCCGTGATTGACGCTTTAATTAGCGATAGCGTTGATAGCAAAAATATTTTTTATATCGGAAATAAAAAGAACCTTGAATATGAAATAGCAAAAAAGAAAAACTATAATTTCCTCTCTCAAGGCGCTAAGGGCATGCCTCGAAATATGAGCCTTAAAATAATTCCTTGGGCAATCGGGTTATTTTTCGCAACATTAAAAACAATGTTATATTTTATAAAATATCGCCCGAATGTTGTTTTTGCAACGGGAGGATATGTTTGCGCTCCCTCATTATTTTGCGCAATTATTTTTAATGTCCCTTATATGCTCCACGACAGCGACATCCACCCCGGAATTGTCACAAGGTTTTTTGCACCCGGCGCTAAAAATATTTCTCTTGCTTTTGAAAACGCCAAAAATCTTATAAAATCAAAAAACATTAATATAAACGGAAACCCCGTCAGACAAGAGTTTAAAACAATATCCAAAGCAAGCGCGAGAAAAGAACTGTCCCTGAAAGATGATTTTACAATCCTTATTATGGGAGGGTCACTGGGCGCAAAAAGAATCAACGACGCTGCTTTTGGGATTTTAAAAGAATTTGCAAACAAAGACGGGATTGAAATTATTTGGCAAACGGGCAAAAAGAATTTTGACGAAGTCACAAAAAAAATATTGGATGAATTTTCTCAATTGCCCAATAACCTTGTCTTACAGCCTTATTACGATAGGATGTATCTGGTATTATTATCAAGCGACCTTGTCATTTCAAGAGCGGGGTCATTGAGCCTTTCCGAAATTTGCGCAAGCTCCCTTCCTTCGATATTAGTCCCGTATCCTTTTGCTGCGGCTAATCATCAGGAAAAAAACGCAAGAGATTTTGTTAATAATAAAATCTCTCTGATGCTTGAAGACAAAGATTGCACCCAAGAAAATCTTTTAAAAATGGTGCTTGAACTTATGAACAACAAAGAACTTTTAAATGAATTGTCTTATAACGCTTATAAACACGCAAAACTTGATTCTACGGGACAAATTGTAAAACAGCTTCAAAATATAATAAAATAAAAAGGCGAAAACATGAAAAGCGCAAAAGAAATTTTAACGGGCCATGAAAAATTCCACATCACCCTTGGAATAGAAAGGATTGAAAAAATCCTTGATATTTTATCTAACCCCCAAGATAAATATAAAATCATCCATATAGCGGGCACTAACGGCAAGGGGTCAACATCAAAAATCATAAACGACATTTTAATTAATTCAAATAAAAAAACAGGCCTTTTCACAAGCCCCCATTTATTTAACTATGAAGAAAGAATCAAAGTAAATAACGAAAACATAAGCGAGTATGTTTTTAATAAATTAATTAACGATATTGATGAATTAGCTAAAAAAAATAATATTGAATTGAGCGAATTTGAACTTCTTACAGCCGTTGCGCTATATTATTTTTTCCTTAAAGGTGTTGATTTTGCGGTACTTGAAACAGGGCTTGGGGGCTTATATGATGCGACAAATGTTGTTAAAGACTCTTTAAGCGTAATTACAACGATTGATTTTGACCATAAAGAGCGCCTTGGAAATACAATTGAAGATATTGCAATTCAAAAAGGCGGAATAATTAAAAAAGATTCTAACGTCGTAATTTCAAAGGATAACTTGGGGTTTAATGTAATTAAAGATATTGCAAAAGAAAAAAACGCAAATGTTATTGAAAGCGCAAAAATTGAGTTATCGGAAAAAAATAAAATAGAATACAAAAATAAAGTCTATGATTTCAACCTATCGGGCGCTTTTCAGCTTCAAAATCTTTCTTTAGCGCTTGGAGCTATAGAATTTTTAAACAATAAATATGATTTAAAAATAGATGAAAAAATTCTTGAAAAATCTCTAAAAAATGTCACCTGGGATTTTAGAAATCAATATTTTAAAAAACAAAATATTTTAATTGATTCGGCTCATAACCCTTCAGGTGTCAGAGTTTTAAGGGATGTTTTAAATTCTGATTATAAAGAAAAAAATAAAATTTTTATCTTTGGCTGCCTTAAAAACAAAGATTATGTTGAAATGATAAATATAATTAACGATGCCGTAAATGATAATGATAATGATAATGATAGCGGGGATGAATTTTATTTTTATGAATTTAACTACCCAAATGCGCTGAGCTATGAGGAATTTACCAAAAACACAAAACTAAAAATCCCCTCTAAAAAATTAACTGAACTGTCTCAAATTAAAGACATAATTAAAAAAGACGATTTAAAAGTCTTTTTTGGTTCGATTTATATGTTAGGCAGTATCTTTAGTGAAATAAAATTAAAATAGCCCCGTTAAAATAAGCCCCTAAACCTAAAATAAAACCTATATCGCCCCTTCAAGTTCAAGCAAGCTCTTTTTAATTGCCGTGCCATAATTATATCCCCCGATATTGCGCGATTTTGCTATTACTCTATGGCAAGGGACGATAATTACGATTTTATTTTTCTTACAAGCGCTTCCGAGCGCCCTTTGAGCGTTTTTATGATTTATCATAGTTGCAAGCTCTTGGTAAGAATAGGTTTTACCATAGGGGATTTTTAAAAGCCCCTTATAGACTCTCTTTTGAAAGTCGGTACCTGAAAGCTTTAAATCAATATCAAAAACTTTTCTTTTTTGATTAAAATACTCATCAAGCTGTTTTTTGATTTTTAAAACAAAAGGATTGTCCTTATTCTTTTCAGCTATGGCTTCAGCGAAGGACAGCGAAACAAGAAAATCATTTTGCGCTTCAATTTTTAAAGCGCCGAATGGCGAATCGTAATAAGATTTTATTATCATAACAAAATTAGTTTATCACATGTTTTCAAATAAAAGGTTTAAAAAACGTAAATAAATTGCAAAAAAGCAATTTTAAAGTTATCATAGGAATAATAAAAAATAAAATGGGGATAAACTGATTAATGTCAATCGATAATGACATAACAAACACAAAAGAAGATATAAAAAACAATCTTGATATATCGGATGAAAAAAACACGGTTGAAGCAATAAGCGAAAATAAAATTGACAACACAAAACAAAAAGCAATCATAAGAGCGTTTTTAGCCAACATCGGGATTGCTTTAGTTAAATTAGTCTGTTTTATATTTTCAAAAAGTTCCGCGATGCTCGCTGAATCAATCCATAGCGGGGTCGATTCATTCAACAGCATCTGTCTTTGGGTCGGAATCAAAAGAGGGGCAAAACCTGCTGATAGTGAACACCCCTTCGGTTATGGCCTAGAAGCCAACATCTGGGCGATGTTTGCTTCAATTTTGATGCTCGTTGGTGCAACCGTTGCAATATATCACGGGTGGAACAAGTTTTTTGAACCGGATGGAATTGAAACACTATTAAAAAACTATAATTTTATCGCGCTATCTTTAATTATCAGCATGTTTTTTGAAGGCTGGGCGGTCAATAGCGCAGTAAATGCCGTTATGGCGGAAATTTCTATTGTGGAAAAAAACCCTGTTAAAAGATTTTTAATTTCAATTAAACATATCAAAAAAATCAAATCCCCAACGACAAAATTTGTCTGGTATGAAGATACCTGTGCATTTTTTGGCGTGTTTATAGCATTATTTGCAATAAGTCTTTCTAAATTCGCAATGCCGAATAATTATGCTCATATCCCTGACGCTGTAGCATCAATTATAATCGGTATGATACTGTTAAATCTTGCGTTTTATCTGGTTAAAAATAATGTCAACAGCCTGACCGTTCAATCGGCAGAACCTCGAATTGAAGAAATAATCAGAAACGTCGCAAGTACAATCCACGGAATTACCCATGTATTGGAATTAAAAACAATCGATCTTGGAACATCGGGGCTTGTAATTAATATGACAATTGAAGTCGACCCCGAAACGCAAATGAAAGACGCTGATGACATTGCGCAAATGTTAGAGAGAAAAATCAGGAAATACATAAAAAACGTAAACGACGTCACAATCGAGCTTCAAGCGCATGATGAGGAAGATAATTGGGAAGAAAAATTTGAAAAATTAATTTCCGAAGGTCAAAAAATCAGCGCCATCGATGACCATGAAGCAAATATGCTCTCTAATTTCTTTTCTTTTGCAAATACTGTCGTAAAAGAAATAATGATACCTCGAACCGAGATTATATTTGCTGAAAGCACAAATTCAATCTATGAATTGGCCGATATAATAATCAATTCCGGCCACACAAGAATCCCAATTTATGAAGACAATGTCGATAATATCTTAGGGATGATTAATGCAAAAGACGTCTTAAAAATCATCAAAAACAACAACATTGACGATAATTTTTCGATTAAAAATCTCGTCAGAGACATTTTAATAGTCCCTGAAAACAAGTTTATAAGCGACTTATTGTCAGATTTCACTTCATCAAAAAACCAAATCGCAATGGTTATAGATGAACACGGTGGAGTCGCGGGGATTGTCACAATCGAGGATATTTTAGAAGAAATCGTAGGTGAAATCTATGATGAATTTGACAAAGTCGAAACACCCGAAATAGTGAGACTTGACGATAATACATTAAATGTTTCGTCTAAATTAAGTATTGATGATTTTAACGAACGATTTGACCAAGACATCCCAAACGAAGATTTTCAAACATTGGGCGGCTATGTCTTTGGTCTTTTGGGCAGAGAACCCGAATTAAATGATGTTGTGGAAGATAAAAACATCACCTACACAATTTTAGAGCTCGACGGGATTAAAATTACAAGAGTTAAATTGCATAAAAGTACACCTTTCATTGATAAAATCAACAAAGATAATAACAATAAGGAGAACTGATGAAATTAACGGTTTTAGGCCCCGGCTGCTGGGGGCTCACAATTGCAAAATTGATGAACAATAATTTTGATGACATTTTCGTTTGGGGAAGAAACGAAGATTTAAGTCCGATGTTATTAAATGAAAAAAGAATCGAAAAACCCCTTAAAATTGAACTTGATAAAAAAGTTCAAATAACTTCCGACCTTAGCCTTGCTCTAAAAGATGCTGATATTATTCTTCTTGTCGTTGCAACGTCAGGTATTAGAGAAGTTTGCGAAAAAATTAAAAAAGTCGGGCTTAATAAAAATCAAATTCTTGTTAATTTATCAAAAGGAATCGAACTGCCTTCCTTAAAAAGAATGTCGCAAGTAATCCTTGAAGTCCTACCCGACATTAATTTTGCAGTCCTATCAGGGCCCACCCTTGCTCGAGAAATCATCGAAGGAAAGCCGACACTCGCTACCATTGCCTCAGATGACCTTGAAATCGCTAAAAAAGCGCAGCAGATGCTCAATGTCTCATCACTATTTAGGCTATATTCTTCAGATGATGTTATAGGGGTTGAACTTGGCGGAAGTTTAAAAAACGTCATTGCAATAGCTTCCGGGTTTGCTCATCAAATGGGGCTTGGGGATAATTTAAGAGGGTCGCTTTTAACAAGAGGGATGGCCGAAATGATTAGAATAAGCGTCGCCCTTGGAGCGAAACCTCAAACACTATATGGGTTATCAGGCATGGGAGATTTAATTGCAACAGCTTCAAGCCCCTATTCAAGAAATTTCACGGTTGGCACAATGATTGCTCAAGGAAAAAAGATTGATGATATTTTAGCTTCCTTAGGTTCAGTTGCCGAAGGCGTTAAGACATCAAAAGCGCTATGTGAACTGGCAAAAAAATTAAACATCGAAGTACCCGTTTCAAATGCAATTTATGAAGCGGTGTATAGCGATATTACGCCAAAAGAAATTATGGAAAAATTGATGAATCGAAAATTGAAAGTGGAAGACTAATGAAAAAATTATTTTATGTTTTTGGGATATTGCTTGCTTTTGTTGCAAACGCAAGCTATGAATTTAATTATCAAGATAGGACAATAAAATATGATGAAGATACTTTGAAATTTTATGAAAATTCGATATTGCTTGATAATAGCGAAGTACAAAAGATTTTTCCGGATTATAAGATTATTTTAATATCTCATTTTGATAAAAATAAAAAATATGAAATGAAAAATTCTCTTTTTAAATCTCAAAAAATCTTGCTTTTAAATGATACAAAAAGAACTTTCCACGGGTTTTTCATCTATCCCAACAGCTCAAGAGACGAATTTCAAAATTATAAAAACGGCGAAATTAAATCATTATTTACGCTCTATGGCAAAAAAAATGTCCGCCTGAAACATCAAGGCGGAGATGAATTTGAAATCGTAGTTAGATAAGAATTTGAAGATTAATTCACAACAAAATGTCTTTTGACGAGTTCTCTTTTATTGTCTTTAAAATCTAAAAAATTAACATAAGATTTTAAAAAACCGTCTTTGAAAATTATTGAAAGATATGTTAAAACCTCGCTTTGGAGATTAAAGAGTTTTATTTTATTTTCAAGGAGATATTGTATCAAAATATTGCTGTTAATATTTTGAACGTTTTTCATATCGAGCCCGATTCTTTTTTTGGGTTCAATGTCTGATATAATTTTTTCTATTAAATTGTCGTCAATTGTTTTTTGGTTTATCAAAAAAACAATTTCATTTTTTAAAATTGTTTTAACAAAATTCATTATTGTCATCTTCATAGGGCTGAATATATCTGATTTTATAACTTTTATTATGAAATGTTAATTATTACGAAGTTTGATATACTTACAACTTTTGTTTAAGAAGAAAATATGATAGTATAATTTTTAATAGGGAAAGTTGATGAATATATTAAAGTATTTTAAAAGCCAAAAAGAAGAAGATTGCGACTTCAATTCATTGCCAGATGGGATTTTCACGCTTGAACAAGACGGGAGAATCATAGACGTTAATAACAAAATCCTTGAAATGTATAATACAAACAGATTCAATATCTTGGGTCATTATTTTTCGGATTTTGTTGAAAACGGGACATCTGTCTTAAATAAAATCGTCCAAAATAACTCTTTTGCAATCGTCAAAGCAATCACAAAAGAAGACACTTTAAGAAACGTATATTTTGAAATCACCGCTTCAAGAGATACTGAAAAATCAAAAGTCTATGTAGTCGCTAGAAACATCACCCAAAAACAAAACGAATATAAGGAAATGAGCGAAAAATACAGTGTCTGCCAAAAGATAATCGACGAAAAAAATGATTTTCTCCTCACTGCTTCCGGAAGCGTCCTATCCGCTCTTGTATCCATAACGGGTTTTTCAAGAGCTCTTTTGGATGGAATCGGAGGAGCATTATCCGAAAAACAGCAAAAATACTTAAATATCATAAACACAAATTCAAAAGAACTTAACTATGACTTAGAAAAATTATTCACCCTCTTTCGTCTCGAATCAAACAGGGTTGAATATAACTATAAAAATTTCGATTTAATAAGCCTCATTAAATCAATTGAAAGAATCTATCAAAAAGATTTTAAAGACAAAAAAGTCATCTTTTCGCTTGATTATTCGGCTCTTACGCAGAGAGATTGTTTCTTAGATGGCGAAGTTGTTGAATATATCTTAAGATGTATTATGGATATTTTCCTTCGGTTTTCAAACTTCGGAAAATGTTCCTTAAATATCGGTCATCCGCCGATTGACTTTTTAAAAGAGCATGATTTTGCTTCAAATGACACGCTGGATAGCTATAAATACGTCCTTTTCGAAGCAAAAATCGCCGATTTGGTTTTCAGCGAAGAAGAGCTTGAAAATATCTTTGATACATACTATCAAAAGACTTCAAAGCGCCCGATAGGATTAAAAGCAACAATTAATCTTCTTAAATTGTATATAAACGATTTTCGAGGAGATATTTGGATATATTCAAAACAAAATTTTGGCACAATGTTCACCTTTGTGCTACCATTAAGATGAATGGAATTTTAGTAATTTTTACGGATTTACAGATAAAAAATGGCAAATGTTATTTTTAAAAATATTTCAAAGAACTTTGGCGACAGAAAAGTCTTAAAAAACATCGATTTTAATATCGAAGATGGCGAATTTATTGTGCTTGTCGGGGCTTCAGGCTGCGGCAAATCAACTTTGCTCAAAATCGTTTCGGGTCTTGAAAAGCAAAGTTCGGGCGATGTTTTAATAGATAATAAAATCGTAAATGACGTTATGCCAAAAGACAGAAACATCGCCATGGTTTTTCAAAACTATGCGCTATATCCCCATTTGAATGTCAAAGATAACATTTCATTGAGCCTTAAGGTGAGAAAAGTCGCTAAATGCGAAATAGAAAGAAAAGTCCAAAGAGCGGCCGAAATATTGAAATTGGAAGATTATCTTTTAGCTAAACCAAAAGAGCTCTCGGGCGGCCAAAGGCAAAGAGTGGCGCTTGCAAGGGCAATTGTTCGAGAACCAAAAGTTTTTTTGATGGATGAACCTTTGTCTAATTTAGATGCGAAATTAAGAAGCGAGATGAGAGCGGAAATTAAAAAGCTCCACCAAAAATTAAAAACAACATTTATCTATGTAACCCATGATCAAACGGAAGCACTCACTATGGGAGACAGAATCGTTGTATTAAACAATAGCGAAGTTCAACAAATTGACACTCCCCAAAATATCTACAATCACCCCGTAAACACTTTCGTAGCTTCTTTTATGGGGGTGAACCCTATGAATATTGTTGAAGTTGATGTTTTAGATGACAGTGTCGCTTTTGGCGAAATCAAAATCCCTCTAAATATCCTTCCTTACGAAATTTCACACTACAGAAAAGTGCTTTTAGGGATAAGAAGCGAAAATATCGTCTGTTCATCAAACCCTTCATATCATTTTAATTCAATTAAATTCAGCTCCAAGATTCTTTTTGAAGAAAACTTGGGTTCAACAAAAAACGTATATTTTAAAATCGGCGAAGAAGAATTTTCTTCTTCAATCCCTTCATCCACGCCAAATAGCGATACGCTTGATTTTTCAATTAACCCTGATGATCTTTATTTCTTTGATTGCAGAAAAAAGACCCCGATTGCAAAAAGATTCCCCTTTGATAAATTTTAGATATTTTTAAACACAATTAACAATCCGTCTAAAACAATTTCGCCATTAACAATTTTTGCATTTTTGAGCTCAATTTTTCCTTTAGAATTTTCATCAACTTCAAATTTTAATGAATCGGGATAAACAACATTTATCAATTGTGCCAAAAGCTTTGATTCCGGAGATTTTGAATTTGATTTTATATCATCAAAAGATATTTTCCCGTTTTTGACGTTCAATTTTGTGCTCAGATTGACGGTTTTTGTTTTATTTTTATTAAAAAGATTTAGATATTTTTCAAGAAAAGATATTTTATATTTTAGGATGATTCTTGTGTCTTTAAGTTCAATTTGGCTGTCTTGGATTTTTATAAATGAATTAATTATCGAATTAGAATTAAGTTCATCTATTATATTTTTATATTTCTCATCATTCATCATCTTATTTAGGTCATCTTGAGTGATTTTAGAATTGAATGTCATAACAAAATCATAATCAAAATTAACTTTGTCGTCTTTAAGGGTTATTTTATTATAAGGGCAAAAGGTCTTGAGTGAAATGTCGCTTAGATATATTCCGTCATTTTGAAAATTTTTGCCTTTTGCGCTTAATGATTTAAATTCGCCCCCTAAAAGATTATTTGCAAAGAAATTTTCAATTTTTATATCAAACTTGGAATTTGTCTCTTTTTTTATTTCATGTTCGATTATTTTTTCTATTGTATTTCGAGAGGCGAGGTTAGCTCCGGTTGTGCTCATCATAAATCCGCCAAAGGTTTTTTTAGCGGTAATATCAGAACAATATGCATCATAATTTTCAATATTTTTAGCGTTCGCGGGGCCAATTTTTATAAACAAAATTGAAAATATCGAAAATAAAAATATTGCGGTTATTAAAAATACTTTTTTCATTCTTAAATTTTCCATTTTTAAGTAGGCTTTTTTTAAAGATTACTACAAAAATAAAAAATCTTACAAAAAAATCTTAATTAAATCTTTATAAAAAAACGAAAGTTCTTATGCTACTATAATCTATAAGAACGATTACTGTAAAAAACGAGGAGAAAAAGATGAAAATTCCTATTATCAATTCAAAAAGACAATATGAAACAATAAAATCAACGGTCGAACCAAAAGTGCTTGAAGTTATGAGAAGCGGCTCATATATTTTGGGCGAAAACAACAAAATGCTTGAATCGGAATTGGCGCAATATCTTGATTGCAAACACACTGTTTTGTTAAATTCCGGAACGGACGCTCTGCATCTTGCTCTTAGAGCTTTAGATATAGGCCAAGGTGATGAAGTAATTTCAACGGCATTTACTTTTGTTGCAACATCGGAAAGTATCGGAATAGTTGGTGCAAAACCCGTTTTTGTTGATATTGACCCCGATACTTTTAATATTGACGCATCAAAAATCGAAAATGCAATAACTCCAAAAACAAAAGCAATAATCCCGGTTCATCTCTACGGTCAGCCCTGCGAAATGGATGTGATTACGGATATAGCTAAACGCCACAATCTTTTTGTCATAGAAGACGCTTGCCAAGCAATCGGCGCTGAATATAAAGGCAAAAAAGTCGGTACTATAGGTGACATCGGCTGTTTCAGCTTCTATCCGACTAAAAACCTTGGCACTATGGGCGATGGCGGTATGATTGCAACAAATTCGCAATATCTAAAAGATAGAATAATCGCTCTGAGAAACCATGGCGGAGCAATTCGATATCATCACGATGAAATCGGCGTAAATTCAAGATTGGATGAAATTCAAGCGGCAATTTTAAGAGTGAAATTACCTTATATAGATAAATGGAACGAACAAAGACGAGAACACGCAAGCTATTATAACGAACTGTTTTCGAAATGTTCTTTAATTGAAACACCAAAAGAACTCGATGGCGCTTATTGCGTTTATCACCAATATACAATTAAAATTCCAAACAGAGACACTGTCCACAAAACGCTCTCCGATATGGGAATCGGCGCAATGATATATTATCCGATACCACTGCATCTTCAAAAAGTCCATGCGCAATATAATTTTAAAGAAGGCATGCTCCCAAATACCGAAAAAAATACAAAATTAGTTCTATCGTTACCGATGTTTGCAGAAATTACAAAAGAAGAACAACAACAAGT
This sequence comes from Candidatus Gastranaerophilales bacterium, assembly GCA_947624685.1. Lineage (GTDB taxonomy): Bacteria > Cyanobacteriota > Vampirovibrionia > Gastranaerophilales > Gastranaerophilaceae > RUG14156. The sequence goes on from CANQLJ010000001.1 coordinate 93,397, forward strand.
GGCATCTGCTGTAATTGAATGCGTTGAAAAAACTTCAAGCGCAGTTGCAATATAGATTTTAACGCTAATTTAAACATTTTTTAAATAATTCCGCCTTAATTTATTTAATTTTAAGGCGGAATTTATTTTAAGTCTTCTTTGAGACTAATCAACATTAACAGGCTCGATATTAATATATCTTATGGCATCAAGTGCATTAGATTTAAGATTTTGGGGGATATTATCCAATAGCGCAATCTGTCTTAAAACGTCAATTGTTCTTTTAAATGATCGAACGACATCCCCTTGGGAAATTTCGGTATCGCAGAACATATTTTGCCAAGTTTCAATGTTGTTGTTTTCACTATCCAAATTAGCCCCAATCCAATATTCAACAAAATAGCAGTATTGAGGATTAATATACATCGGATTTTCAATTTTATTATCTCTTTCCAAAATGTATATTTTTCTTCTTATGTCTTTTATTTTATTTAAAACTTTTCTGACTTTTTTTGAACAATCTAAAGCCAAGGCTTTATCTTTTTTTCTTGATTCTTCGCTAATTAGAGCGCAGACAACGCTGGCCAGTTCTATGACATTTAAATCATCCAAGAGCCCCGATAATATGACGGAAGACAGGAATAATTCATTTTCACATCTTAATGCCATCGTAATTTGCCCTAAATCGGTGGGGTAATTGTCTTTAAGGTTTCCTGTTTGCTCTAAAATATCGCGATGCGCCAAAAACTTCTGCCAATAGATGTCTTTTTGAAATTCAATTTCTTTATTTAATCTATCTGACTCTTTAAGAAGCCTTTGTCCCATTTCAATTGCTTTTTTGTGTTTTTTGTACATTTTGCAGTTTTCGCAATGCATAGCGGAAATTTTCATATAGAGCTTATGAGATTCTTGTTTATAGTGCGCAATTTCGGGTATTTCAATGGTTTTTTGCTTTCTTGCCACGGCTTGGCGCTTTAGGGCTTTATATATTGTTCTCATTTGTACATATTCATTTTTTGCCCTGTTATAATTATCCATATCTTCTTTAGTCAAATTCCAGTTACATTTAAAATTGAGATATTGGTCAATTTCAGCAGATATTTCTTGTTTTTTTTCTAATAGCGGCGTCAATCTGCCCGTTGAAGAAAAATACCCGAATGTCTTAAATATCAATTCTTTTGCGTCATCAAGCGAAAATCTCTGTAACAAATTTAAAACCATTGAATATCTTGGGCTGAATTTGCTCTCCAATGGATTTGAATCTGATTTAACTAACGTTGCAACTTCATCGGGCGTTTGAAAAGGAGTACCCATAATTACAACATATCCAATCTCATCCATCCCCCTTCTTCCCGCTCTGCCCGACATTTGCAAAAATTCGTTTGCGCTTAAGGTTCTGTGGCCCGTGTCCGTTCTTTTTGAAATTGAACTGATGACGGTTGTTCGAGCGGGCATGTTGATTCCGGCTGCCAGAGTTTCCGTTGCAAAGACGACTTTTATAAGCCCTTTTTGAAAAAGCTTTTCAACTAATGTTTTCCAGGAAGGTAAAAGCCCGGCATGGTGCGAAGCGATGCCCGATTTGATTAAATCAAGCTGGGGATTATTTTCTAAATACGGATTTTCTTTGATATAATCTTCAATAATTTTATTTAATTCTTTTTTTTCTTTTTCATTTAAAAGCTCGAGTTTGAGGCATTTTCTTGCGTTATCGTCGCATTTTTTTCTTGAAAAAGTGAAATAAATGCAAGGAAGCATATCTTTTTCGTTTAAGACTTCCAAAAGCCTTGAAGTGTTATTTTTTCTTTTGTCTTTTTTATTGAAGTAATCATATTTATTTTCGGGTTTAATTTTGGAATTTAACTTGCCGTCGGGTGTTAAAAGGGGCAGAATCGTATTTGGTTTAGAACTGTCATAATAAAAATACCTTAAAGGCACGGGGCGAAAATCACTATAGACAAGTTCGGTTCTGGAATGAACCGTATTTATCCAATCTGTCAATTGTTTTGAATTTTGTATCGTTGCACTGAGCGCAATCAATTGGATATTGGTAGGGCAATAGATGATACTTTCTTCCCAGACCGTTCCTCTTGATTCGTCGTTCATATAGTGAACTTCATCTAAGACGACATATCGAACATCTTTTAAGTTATCTTTAACGGTGCCAAAAGTCGTTCCATAGAGCATATTTCTAAATACTTCGGTTGTCATAACGACAATTTGAGCTTCGCGATTGATTGTGGTGTCGCCTGTCAAAAGCCCGACATTGTCGCTTCCGTAGGTGTTTGAAAAGTCATAGAATTTTTGATTGGATAGAGCCTTTAGGGGTGTTGTATAAAAAATCCTCTCGCCTTTTTCAAGCGCAAGATGAATGGCGCTTTGAGCGATACAAGTTTTGCCCGCTCCGGTGGGAGCGCAGACAACGACGCTTTTACCTTCTTGAATATGTTCTATTGCGCGTTTTTGAAAATCATCCAGTTCAAAATTAAAGCCATACATCTTATTTTTTTAATTCCACAAAATCCCCACAAAAATCTTTAAACTTTCCCTTTTATTATCCGCATTTTTACTTTATCTATTTCATGCCGGTAGACCCGAATCCGCCTTGGGCTCTTTGGGTTTGCGATAAATCTTCGCAAAGTTGAATATCGGGTTTTAAAACTTCCATAATTGCCATTTGAGCGATTCTATCGCCTCTTGATATTTTAAAATCATTTTTTGAATGATTAATCAATCCGACGCAAATTTCGCCTCTATAATCTTCATCAATCGTTCCGATGCCGTTTACGACGGCAATTCCGTGTTTGATAGCAAGCCCTGAACGCGAGCGCACTTGAGCTTCGGTGTTATGAGGAAGTTCAAGTGCAATTCCTGTCGGAATCATCCTTATTTCACCCGATGGAATTATAACATCATCACTAATTGCTGCAACTAAATCCATAGCACTTGCGCCTGAGGTTTTATATTGGGGCAGGGAGACAAAATTATCCAGTTTTTTGATTTTTAAAACAAGCTTTTGCGTAACTTCAACCATAATTTATTCCTTATTTAAGTAATATAACTCTTTTAAACCAAACAAAGTCAAATCTCTATCAATATAATCTATTGTTTTGTCGCTATTTTCAAATAATACGTCGCTATAGCCGCCTGTAGCAATTATTGTTGCCTTTTGACCGAGCTCTTTTTCGCATTTTTTAATCATACCTTTAATCATTTCACAATGCCCAAACACAATCCCCGACAGCATCGCGTTAATCGTATTTTTGCCAATGGAAGATTTTGGCGCTTCGATTTTTAGTTTTGGGAGTTTGGAAGTGAATTGTGATAATGATTGAGCTTGGATTTTTAACCCCGGGGCAATAATACCGCCAATGAAACAAGAATTTTTATCAACAATATCAAACGTTGTTGCCGTACCAAAATCAATCACAATTGAAGGAAGACTATATTTGATACAAGCGGCGCTTGCGTTTGCAATTCTATCGGCGCCGATTTCTTTATTATTATCTAAATTAAGAGTAATCGGCATTTTAGATTTATAGGATAAATTGAGCGCTTCAATATTGAGGTATTTTAAAATTGCGTTTTTATAAATTTCCCCCAATTGCGGCACGACGGAAGAAATTATCGCCCCTTTGATATTTGAAATTAAATTGTTGTGCCCCAATATGGTTAAAAGCATTATCCCATATTCATCTTGCGTTTTTTTAATATCGGAAGACAGTGCAAAAGTCTTTATGAGACTGTCTTTTTCAAATATCCCTAAAGAGGTGTTGGTGTTACCTATATCGATTACTAAAATCATAAAAATATTTTAGCAAAGATATATTCAAATTTAAAACGTTTTTAAACTTTTGTATCAACACCCAAAAGTTCAAACCCGTTCTTTTGATTATAAAAAATTTTTAATTTTAAAGGCGAAATATTTTCCCAATCGCTTCCAAGCGCATTATTAACAAGGTCTTGGATGTAATTTAGCGCTCCCGATTTTACCGTTGCATCTAATGATGGATTATTTTTTAATCCTTCTTTTAAAACGTCAATCAGATTTTGCCCGTCTTTATCATAAAATCCGTCATCTTTTAAAACAAAATCATTTATATCAAGTCCTAAATAATCTTTAACATTTTGATATAAACGGAATTTATTTAAGCTGTCCGAATCAACATTGGAAGAATTTTTCAATGTATAATAGAACAATTCTTTGGAATTATTGTTTGAATTTAATAATTCTTCAATTTTTTTCGACAAATCATTGTCATCAAGCCCTTCGATGTGTGCGCTAAAAGTGTTTTCATCAAAGGAAATTAAAAAATTATCCGAATCATCAAGCTCGATTCCGTTATGTTTTAAAAGATTATTCATTTGAGAACTTATTGCTTTTTGGGAAGATATTTTTTCTTCTTCTTCATACTCTTCCCATGTTTGAGGAGTGTAATCCAGTCTCGGGTCGTTTAAATTTCCTCCCTTGATTGTGCCGAATAAAATTGCATTAAGATCATTTTCATACATTGCAAATGTTTCTTTGTCTTCCCATCTTTTTTTGTATGAAAAATCGCCCGTTCCAAAATATTTTTGGCTTAAATATTGCCTAACCTCATCTTTTGTTTTGAATTTTTCTCTTATTGAAGCTGCCCATGGGGCAAGTTTTTCATCCAGCGCTCGTCTTTTTAAATTTATATCGCTATAAGGGTTATCGTTATTAGATTTTAATTCATCACCCTCATATCTTTCAACCATTTGTTGATATATGTCTTGAACAGTGTCGGGAGAGTATCTTGAAGGGTCGTTATAATAGTTGTAATATCCTACTACCATTTTAAAAATCCTTTTTCTTTTTGCCCTTTTTAATTACTTATAGTTTATTCCACGTTTGAGGCAATTCCTAACTTTTAAGGTATTTTTTATAGTTTTTCTTTAAATCTTCGTATAAATTATTTAAGCTTTGTTCTACTTTTAGTCGTATTTTTTCAGTTGTTTCTTCGTCCATATTTTCTTCAACATAAATAGGATCGCCATATAACATAACAAGTTTTGTGCCGATTAGCGGAAAGCGGAAGCTGTCCCACGATTTAAACTTCAAAAATCTTTTCTGCGGACTCCAATAAACAGCGGGAACAATCGGGATATTGCACATTTTAGCTATATCAATTATCCCTTTTTTAACGATTCGATTTGGTCCTCGAGGCCCATCTATAGTGAGCGCTCCGTTATAATCTTCTTCTTTTATTTTTTTAATCAGTTCAAGGCTTGCTTTTGTTCCGCCCCTGTTTTGTGAACCCCTGACAGTCGTAACGCCTACGGCATTTGCTGCTCTGGATATTATTTCTCCATCTTTAGAGTTTGAGACCATAACGCAGGTTTTTCTAAACATATTGCATGAAAACACAGCACACTGGTGCGCATGCCAGAGGGCGAAGATGCATTTGACTTTTGGGTAATTGATACATTTACAATTGTAGAAAATTTTTTCAAGTTTAAATAAATTAACCACAAAAGCGCTCAGAAATTCAAAAATATATATATTTTTTATTTCAAGAAAGTATTGTTTAAGCGGTTTTTTCAAATTTTACTCCTCGATATTTGGTTTATTTGTGTTTTTAAGGGCATTATCCAAAAAGCTCCAATCAAATTTCCTCGGCTCGTGATAGCTTTGTTTATTGTCACTTTCAAAAAAGTCTTTCAATTTTTCTTCCAATTGTTCTAAATCATAGTTCATTATGTCAATATTTGGAATTTCAAGTTCATCGGCCAATGTTTTGATTTTGTCATCATAAATCAATGCGAAAGTTTTGCTTTGAAGGTACTGGGCGCAAATGAGCCCATGGAGCCTTGTTGATATGACAAATCGTGCATTATTTATTTTGTCAATTGTTTCGGATATATTTTTGTTCTTTATTAATTTTACCTCAAAAATATTGTTTCTGTTCAATTTTAAGATAAATTTACTGCAAATACTTTCGTCAATTTCGTTTTGGAAACAAAAAACCTCGATTTTTCCGTTCTTTTCTTTATAATATTTTGAAATTATATTTGCTAAATCATCGATAAATCTTTTATCAAGACCCCTAAAATCCCTTAATTGCACCAAAAGATTCTTTTTTTTGGTGCAGATTGTTTTTTCTTCCAAAATTGAATAAATAGGATCCGACGTCACAAACGAATTTATGCCTAATAATTTAAGATATTTTTCGCTTTTATAGTCGCGAACGGAGATAAAATCGACTGTTTTTAAGATAATCTTTGTTAAAAATTCAAAAAAATCTCCCCTTATTTTTTCAATCCCTTGAGAAAAAATTATAACTTTTTTGAAGCAAAGTTTTGCAAAAAATATAATGAAAAGATAATATAGAAGGCTAAAATTGCTTGTTTTGTTTTGAAGCAGACTTCCGCCCCCTGAAATCAGTATGTCTGTATTAAATATTTCTTTTATGACTTTAAAATAGTTTTTATAATAGCACGTTTTTACATCATAACAATATTTCGTTTTTCTTTCGTTATTACATAAAGCCATAACATCATACCCATGCGCTTTTAGATGCTTTGAAAGCGCATAAAATATCGCTTCATCTCCGAAATTATTAAAGCCGATGTAGGCAGATACTAAAACTTTTTTCATAAATAATTTATATCATAATTAAAGTCTTTTGAAAACTTTATTAACAAATTAAACCAAAATTCCTACAAATTTTATACGATATTAAAAAAATCATATTTAATTTAAAATAAATCTTATGGAAAATAATTTAAAAGAAAAAACAATTTTTGTAATCGGAATTAATTCGGAATTAGCGCAGATTGTATCAAATATTTTAAAAAAGAAAAATTGGAAAATCTATGCAACAACAAGGCAAATAAATGCGCTTGACGATAATATCCATGAATTTCATTTAGATGTTCAAAATGAGCTTGATTTCATTCATCTCAAAGACAAAATAAAAAATCTTTCTTTTGATTGCATAATTAATTTTTCAGGCATTGCAATATCTGATGCTGTTGAATGTTTAGATGAGCTGGAGCTTAAAAAGCAGCTCGATGTTAATTTATTCGGGTTATTGAGGATTATAAAATATTTTTCAAAAAACCTCAAACCAAATGGCAGATTGATTAACATAAGTTCTATGGCGCAATATGGGATTTTTCCTTTCTTAGCTCCCTATTCATTATCAAAAGCATCGGCCGATATTTTATTGAATAATTTTTCGCTCGAAAGCAACATAAAAACTGTCTCCATTCGCCCCGGAGCAGTCGCGACAAAGTTTTGGGAAAAATCGATTGAATTGAACGAAAAAAACTTTAACAATCACAAAGATGAAAAATTTAAAAAAGAAAAAGAATTTTTAATTCAAAACGCAAACAATAATGTTCTCCATGCGAAAAATCCAATTAATGTTGCACAAAAAATCGCTCAAATTATAGAGTTAAAAAACCCAAAAAAAGTTTATAATATTGGTCTGGATGCCAAAATTGCAAAATTGAGCCGGTTTTTGCCTTTGGGTTTTGTGGATTTTTTGGTGAGATTTATATTCAACAAAAGAATAAATAAATAAAATGTTAGAAAAACAAAAAATATTTTTTGTATATCCGCCTTCGCCGATTATGAACAGAGCCGACAGATGCCAGCAGCCGACGGATGAGATGTTCATAATTCCCCCGATTGTGCCTTTTGATATGATGATGTTATCAACAATTGCCAAAAAAAGAGGCTATGACACAAAATTTAAAGATTACTCACTATCCGGCGAAACAGCGGAAGATTTTATCAATGATTTAAAATTATATAACCCCGATTTTTTGGTTTTAAATGTCGCTTCGACAACTCTTGAAAATGACCTTAGCATCTTAAAAAAAGCAGATGAAAATAATCTTTTGGATGATGTTGTGGTTGTTGTAAAAGGCGCGATATTTAATTTTAATTCTTATTCAATTATGCAAAACTATCCCGAGATTGATGTTGCGCTTCGAGGAGAGATTGAAGGGGCGTTTGATGAAATTATTCAATATAAAAACTTTAGCCAAATTGATGGAATTACCTATCAAATAAATAATAAAATTATATCAACCAAAAACCGCGCATTAAGCGACAATATTAATCATTTGCCGATGTTAGACAGAGACATAATAGATAATAATATCTATATCAGACCCGACACAAAAAAGCCTCAGACAGTAATTGTTGTATCTAAGGGATGCCCGAACAATTGTTTTTTCTGCCTTGCAACAAATCTAAACGGCAAAATCGTGCGCTACAGAAGCGAAAAACTCATTGTTAATGAAATTATGGAATGCATAAAAAAATATGGGATTTATGACTTCATCTTTTGGTCTGATGTTTTCAATCTCAATAAAACCTGGATACAAAATTTATGTTCATTGATTATTGAAAAAGGTTTAAAAATCAACTTTTCGACAAATTCAAGAGCGGATTGCGTTGATTTTGAGACATTGCAATATATGAAAGCTGCCGGCTGCAATTTAATTTCGTTAGGCGTTGAAAGTGGCTCTCAAGAGATTCTTGATAATATGGGAAAAAGGATTTATCTTGATAAAATAATGGACGCAGTGGATATGATTGAACAATCTGGCATACAAACCTATGCTTATTATGTTTTGGGGCTTCCTTGGGAAACAAAAAAGACAATAGAAGAGACTTTTCGCTTTGCAAAAAAATTAAACACTCATTACGCAAGCTTTTTTAGCGCAACGGCACTAATGGGGACGAGATTTTATGATTATATAATTAAAAACAGGCTCGGCGAGATAAACTATGAAATGCCCTATTTATTGCCCAGTATTGATGGGTACGAGCTTAAAAAAGAAGAAATATATGAATATAACAGGAAATTTAACAGAAAATATTACCTCAGATTCAGATATATCTTTAAAATGCTCTTTACGATTGATTCAATTCAAAAGCTAAAAACGTATTTTGATATGTTTTTAAAATTAATTAATTTAAAATAGCCCCAATTGCTCATTTTCGGGAGCTTTCATTTTGAGCCCCAAATGTTCATAGGCGAGCTTTGTTGCCTTTCGGCCTCTGGGGGTTCTCATAATCAGCCCCTTTTGGATTAAAAACGGCTCATAGACGTCTTCGAGCGTCTTTATATCTTCTCCTATCGCGACAGCAAGCGCTTCAAGGCCAACGGGGCGGCCGTTTAGAGAATTTATTAAAATGTCTAAGATTTTTCTATCCGTCATATCAAGTCCGAGATTGTCGATATTTAGGGATTTAAGGCAATTTTGAGCTATTTCGTTTGTGATTTTGCCGTCGCCTTTAACTATTGCCCAGTCACAGCATCTTTTAACAAGACGATTGGCGATTCTTGGAGTGTATCTTGAGCGCATTGCGATTATGTTTGAGGCGTCGGGGTCGATTTCAGCATTTAAAATTTTTGCCGTCCTTGAAATTATTTTTGATAATTCTTCATCATTATAAAATTCGAGCCTGCAGACCATCCCGAAACGGTCTCTCAAGGGGCTTGAGAGCGCTCCGGCTTTCGTTGTTGCGCCGATTAGCGTGAATTTTGATATAGGAATCCTCATTGAGCGGACGCTTTGAGACTTCCCGATTGTTAAATCGATTGAAAAATCTTCCATCGCGGGGTATAAGATTTCTTGGGCGATTTTGGTTAATCTGTGAATTTCGTCGATAAATAAAACGTCCCCCTCTTTTAATTGCATCAGAAGGCCGATGATGTCTCTGGGGCGCTCGATTGAGGGAGCGGAAGTGATTTTAATATCTTTATCTAATTCATTGGCAATTATTGTTGCAAGAGTCGTTTTGCCCAGTCCCGCAGGGCCATAGAACAAAAGATGATCCAAGGTAACGTTTCTTTTTTTTGATGCTTCAATAGCGATTTTGAGGTTTTTTTTAATTAAGCTTTGACCTATGTAATCATCAAAATTCTTCGGGCGGATGGACGTTTCGTAATTTTTCTCATTATAATTGGAGCAAGCACCCAAAAGAGGCTTTTTGTCTGATTTGAGTGCTTGTTTTTTTTCGGTTATTTTCTCTTTATTTTCATCATCTGAAAGTATCATTAATGTACCAAATATCTAAAATATACGTATACCGTCGAAACGGCTAAAGAAATCAACATGACAATTATACCATATTTAAGAAAATACATAAATGATAAAGGATAGCCCGCTTTGTGCGCATTTTCGCTCACAATGACATTTGCCGCAGCGCCTATCATTGTCATATTTCCGCCCAGGCATGCACCAAGCGCCAATGACCACCATAAAGGCGTTGCATAATCCGCTCCCATGGTATGTTCAATTGTCGCTATCATCGGCGACATTGTTGCGGTATATGGAATATTATCTATAACACCCGATAGAATCCCCGATGCCCAAAGGATAATCATCGATGTGAGTTCTTGTGAACCTTGTGTGACGTTCAATAGCCACTTTGCCATAAGCTCAATCCCGCCCGAATGCTCTAATCCGCCAATGATTATAAACAAGCCGACAAAGAAAAATATCGTATTCCATTCGACTTCAACCAAAACTTCGGCCGGTTTTTCAAACACCATTAAGATGCTTGCGCCAATCATTGCGATTAAAAATGTCGGAATATGGGTAATATCATGCGTAATAAAACCTAATATCACAAGCAAAAGTACAATCCCTGAGCGAATTGCAAGAGCTTTATCCGTGATGGTTCCGGAGTTATCTATTTGGCAAACGAGCTCCATTTTTTCTTTTGAAGATTTGAGCTCTTTTCGATAGACAAAAACCATAAAAGATATAACTATTGCCATAATTATTATAATGGGCAAAGTCAAATTATAAACAAAATCCATAAAGCTTAATCCTGCAGCAGAGCCGATAATGATATTAGGCGGATCGCCTATTAATGTTGCCGTTCCTCCGATATTGGAACAAAATACTTCGGTGATTAAAAAAGGAACGGGGTTAATATCCAATAATTTACAAGCCGCAAACGTAATAGGCATAACTAAAATGACTGTTGTAACGTTATCTAAGAAAGCTGAAGCAACGGCAGTAAAAATTGCCAGCGCCGCTAAAACAAGCTTTGGTTTACCTTTGGTCTTTTTTAATATTTCATTAGCAAGCCAAGTGAACATCCCCGATTTTGATGCGATGTGGACAATTATCATCATCGAAACGAGCAAAAATATTACATTAAAATCGATAAAAGAAATAAAATAATCTTTTAAATTATCGGGCGTCTTGTCGCTTGCCAAAAGCCCCAAGAATAATGTCAAAGAACCGCCCAAAAGAGCGATTGTGACTTTTGAAATTTTTTCCCATGCAATAAAGATATATGCAACAATTAAAATAATTGCACTTGTCATAATTGCATTGTTTGAAATAAAATTGTGCAAATGCTCCATCTTTTTCCCCTATTATATGCTACAATACAATAAATTTATTCTACCTTAAAAAGACTTGAAGTAAAGTGATGAAAAAGTTTTATAATATTTTTATGGTATGATGATTTTATGGAAAAAGATTATTTAAAAGAACTTGTTCAAACGATGAAGATTCTTCGGAGCGAAAACGGCTGCGAGTGGGATAGAGCCCAAACTCATCAAACCATTCGCCAAAATATGCTTGAAGAAGCCTATGAAGCAGTCGAAGCGATTGATGAAAATGATATTAACCATCTTAAAGAAGAACTGGGGGACGTTCTTTTACAAGTCATATTGCATAGTCAAATTGCAAGTGATAACAATGAATTTAATATTCAAGATGTTGCAAAAGAGCTAAATGACAAACTAATCCACAGACACCCCCATGTTTTTGGCGAAAACAAAACAAAAGATGTTAAAGAGATTTTATCGAATTGGGAAAAATTAAAACAAATTGAAAAAAAAGAGCGAAAACAAACGCTCGATGGCATTCCAAAACATCTTCCCTCATTATTAAAAGCAATGAAAATATCAAAAAAAGTTGCTCGGATGGGTTTTGAATGGCAAAATTATAATCAGCTTATAGAGGCCTTCAATAGCGAAATAGAGGAATTTAAAAACGCCAAAACAAAAGAAGAAAAAGAAGATGAATTTGGTGACATATTGTTTTGCCTTGTAAATATTGCGCGCTGGAACGATATTGACCCTGAGATGGCGCTTGATAAGGCAAATAAGAAATTTACAAAAAGATTTAATAAGCTTGAACAGTTGTGCCCAAAGGCACTCAATGAATTGAGCTTTGACGAATATCAAAAGCTTTGGGCAAAAGCAAAGGAAAGCTGATTTTACCTACATTTCGGCTTCTATATTGATAAAAAATAGGGAAAAAATTCATCGTTACAAAAATTCAAGCTATTGGCAAAATATTATATTCACAAGTTTTATCAAAAGTAAAATGAGGTGAAATTATATCCATTATTAGCTACACAGATAACAAAAACCCGGTTGTCGGATTAAAAAATGAATCAAATCAGCAGCAAATCAGCATCTTCGATAACAATCTCGGAAACAGAAGAATAATGCTTGTTTCAAGCGATAAGACAGATGAATTTCTCAAGCAAAGACAACAAAATAAAGAAAATATCAAAAAGAAAAGTGCAATTTCAAATATCGCGCTGATTCCTGCGGGCTGTGTACCTTTTGTTATAGCTGTCATTCAAAAAGCGCGCAAGTTAGATTTATTGCTTTTTACGGGCATATCATTGGCTTCATACGGTATTCTTGTGATGGCAAACTCTTTAGTTACAAATTTTGCAATAAACAAAAAAATAATAAGCTTGACCAAAAATTCATTCAGGGAAATATTAAATAATTTTTTATTTTGATTTCCCGAAAATTAATATCGGAAGGTCGTTATCTTGGGCATATTTTCTTAAAAACATAGGGATTTTCTCATATTCCATATCGTAAGCAAAAGTACCTTGGATTTTTGGCCTTGACACTAATATTTCGTTATATTGTCTGCCACCTCGCCTTTTTCCGTTTTCCATTTTTTTAAATACGTTTAAAAGTCCTTGGGCAAAGTTTTTGTCGATTTTCTCAATGTCGGTTATGCTTTTAGAGTCTTTTATTTTTTCCATGTGTTCAACATATTCTTCATCACTGAGCTTAAGCTCATTTTTAATCATTGAAGAAATATAATTTCTATACATTCTTCTGTCGCTTCTCCATGCCTTGCCGTCTTTTAGGGTATTTTTTCTTTGGCCGTAGAAAAGATAGTCTTGTTTTAAAAGCTCGATATTTTTTGAATATCCCGTTCCAAAGTCCATATAATATCCCGCATGGATGTCATCATATGCGACATCCAATATAACGCCTTGATTTCTAAAGACTTTGTAATCGTTGGCTTTGATGTATGAGCTTGAAATTAAAGCTCCCGTGTCGATTATATCAAATGTATTAAATTTGCTTAATTGTTCTTCTTCGCCAAGTGCATGAACCAAAGCAAGCAAATTATCCTTAGTTGTGCCTTTTTCAAAACCGTACACCGACAAATCATCAGAAGCATCATCAATATAGAGAACTTTGTTTGTAACACCCAAAGCAGTTTTTGTTTCGACATTCGAAAGCTTTGATGCTTTTGGGATTTTTGTTTGGGGGAGAATGATTTGAGTTTTGTGGAGCTGGTTAATGTAATTATCGACAATATTGCTCATATCGCTCAAGGTTTTTTCGAATCGTATAAAATATGAATCATCTTTTTTGACGGATTTTAAATCTGCTTCGCATAATATTTTTGCAAGTTCAAAGGTGTTTGTGTGTCTTGAATCATACGCAATATCTTGTGCGATGTTGTCAAACATGCCTTTACCTTTTGAATCATTGAGCCTTTGAAGCCAATTGTGCGTCCTTATTAATTCATAGACTTTTGATTGGTCACTTTGGGGTAAGTTTAATTTTTGGATGATATAATAAGCATCAAATGCCGATTCAAAAGGATGGGTCATATCTCTTTGACCTTCGATTTTTGTTATATCATGCAATAGTGCCGAAATTTCCAAGATTTTTTTGTCAGATGAATTCAATGTATCGAATTTTGGATTCGAACAAACATTTTGCAAGACTTTTAAAGTATGTATATCGAGATTAAAAGCGTGGGTTTCGTGTTGTTTTCTGCCGATGATGCTTCTTAATTCGCCGAATATTTCAAGAAGATTGTTTAAATCATTTTGCAATAGCTGAGCGTTTTTGCTTCCTTCGATGGTCAGAGTATTAAAAGGGCTTGAAAATTCTTCGACAATTGGTTTTAGTGCTTTGAGTGCTTTTCTGATACGAGCATCTTCAATTTTTTTGATTTTTTCATCATCAAGAGTGTTTATGGGATAGCCAAATAATTTTGAATCTTTTATCTCAAAACCAAAATACTCTTGGACAATTGTTTTTTGCGGTTCTTTTAGACCCGAGAGCGCATTTTGCACTTCGGATATAAAATTTTCTCTTGAGAATTTAAGGTTCAATTTCGCATCATCTAAATTGACATTTTTTATATCAGAAGCGATTGAATTTAGTGTTTTTTCAAATTTGGCAATTTGTTCCGCGGTACAAGAAATTGAATTGATACCAATTGATTTAGAGAGTTTTTGCAAAAGCTCGCAATATTCGCTTTGCGTCTTGGGTAAAATCGGAAAAAATTGGCCGTTTCTTAAATCAACGCATTTGTTGTTTGAAATAAGTTTTCTTATTAAATCTCTTTTTTGTGTATATCAAGTTCATTGATGCTTTCAATATTTAAAAATTCTTCGAAATCAAAAAATACATTATAGTCAATTCCGTTACTATAAATCATTTTTGATTTTTCCGTATCCAGTTTGTTTAATTTTGCGCTTAAGGCTTTTGTGTTAATGCCGCTTTTAATGCAGAACAAATCATTTAAGTTAGAGGAATTGATTAATTTTACGGCATTATCATTTAAGGAATTAAGATATTTTGCGGCTTCTTTAAAATTAAACCCATAGTCAATCAATATTCCTTTTTCTGCGGTCCCTTTTCGAAGCGAGCAAACAAATTTTTTATAGTCTTCAAAATCAACATCTTTATACCAGCTGTCACAAGGGAGGTATATTTTTGTTTTATCAAGGATATATTGATTTAAGGCGCGAATTTTTATTTGAGTTTCAAAGTTATCAAACAAGTCTGCATAGCTGCTTAAATAGTTTATTTTTGGCACCGTAACACTTGAATCCAGAAATATCTTTGTTAAGGTATCAATTTGTTCAACGGATATTTTGTCATCAAATTTCTCAAAAACGTCAAAAAGGCCTCCGCCAGGCACTACATTTACTTGTTGCTGCGCATCTTGCGCGCAAATTCCTAAGATATTGTTTAAAAGATGTCTTTTTTTGCCGCTTTGTAAAATAGAAGCAATAAAATCATTGTTCATAGGGTGAAAGCCACTATCTACAAAATACTTGTCTAATTGAGGCAAAACGTCTTGCGCCGTGATTTTTTGTTCATCGGCAAAAAAGCTTGGCAGGATGATTTTATCGAGCTTTGAATTCAGTGCTTGATAAATTTCTTCCATAGTCGGGGGAGAATTCAGAAGCTTTGATACATCAAAATTTTTAAATTCTCTTAGTCTTGCTTTTTTGATTATTTCATTTGCTAATTTTTTACACTCAAGCGTTTTTGAAAATGCCGCAATGCCAAAAATGCCGCTTAATAGGATGAATAGTATTTTTAAGATATTTTTGTGTTTAAATTCGGTATTTGTGTAAGTTGATAAATCGGACAATTCAAAGCTGTCTTTTAAAAGCATGTTTTTATAGCATGTCTTTAAATAAGCCGGTTTGGGAATAGTAAATTCTTTTATTCCCATATAATTTTTGCTGTTGTCGATTGAAAGTCCCATACCCTATAAACGTATGTGAACGTAAAAAATACCCGAAATTTTACATTACTTAACAGAATGAAATAAGACAAATTTAAAATTCAATTAAACTATAAATTAAATTGATAGTTTAGGTTTTTATATTTTACGCTCAGAGGAAAATGTTCCGTGTTTTCAATGAAGAAATAGAAATATTGGCTTTTTCGAGGCGAAATGGTTGAGGAATGGCGAATTGAATGTTTTGAAATTTGATTTCCTTTTGTCTCAAGGGCACTGAATGCGCTTTGGCTTGTTTGAGTGGAGCTGTTTTGAATCATTGATTGATTATATTCGCTATAGTTCGTATTAAGCCCTGCCATATTTGATAACGACGCACCAACCGAGCTCATCGCCGCCATTGATGAGGCTTCTTGGGTTTGATAGATGCTTAAATAGTTGTCGCTATTGATAAAAGGCAATTCTTTTTGAGAATCGGAAACGATTAAATCATCGACTTTAAAAACATAAGGTGTCTCGTATGAAAGGTTTTCAACCTGTACATAGAGCGCTAAAATCTCAAACACCGGAGTTTTAGACACGCCAATTTTAATGTTTGCACTGTTATCTGATTTTTTATAGACATTAAAAACGAAGTCTTCGCTTGTTTTGATTGTTTGGATATTTGTTGCGTCATAATCCCCTCCGCTATAAGATAATGTCGCACATCCGCACAAAAAGCAGGCAACAAGAGCAATGAGCGCTATATATATAAAATTGAAGACGGTTTTAAATCTTATCATACTTTTCATTACAGAAATTTTACACTTTTTAGGGTTTTATTTCAAGAATCAAAATAAAATTGTTAAGTTTTGCTAAAATTTTCTTTTAAATAATCCTCGCAGCCCTTTGTGATTGCTTTTGCGATGATTTTTTGAAAAGCTTTATCAGCGAGCTTTTTTGCTTCGTCTTCTTTAATTATATATCCGCATTCAATTAAAACGCTCAATTGGCTTGTCGGGCGAGTGAGCGCAAAAGAGGCATAGTTCACTTTGTCATCTTTGAATTTTGTCTCTTTTAAAAGATTATTCTGAATCGATTCGGCCAAGGGTTTTGATTGTGCGTTATAGTAATATGTTCCCGTGCCGTGCTTTTTTTCTACATCTTTTGGGTTTGAAAGCGAGTTTTGGTGGATACTCAATAATATATCGGAATTTTTTTCTTTTGCAAAGTTGACTCTATCGTATAAAGCGACTTTTTTATCTTTAGAGCGCGTCATATAGACTTTAGCGCCTCTTTTTTTGAGCTCTTTTTTTAATATTTTTGCAATTTGCAGGTTTATATCTTTTTCATCATATCCAAAACCGCTTGCTCCTTTTTCGCTTCCGCCATGGCCCGGATCAAGAGTCACTATGATATTTTTAAGCGGCTTTTTGGGGTTTATTTTGGGCGGTTTTTTGACGGATAAAACATAGCCGAAATCGTCGCTTTCAACGTCATAACCAAATAGCTTCGAATCGTTTAGGTATTTGATATTGAGCTCGTTTTCGATTTTTTCGCTTAAGATAAATTTGGAATTTTGGTTATTTACTTTCGTTTCAATTGGGTCATAAAAATTGTCATAGAGCGTAAAATCGAGGTTTTGGCCTTCTTCATTAACTATAAAAGCGCTTTTAAAGGGTGTTTCTATTTTTGCAATGAATTTATTTTTTTCATTTTTAAATGTAATTTTTTCGACGTTATCATATCTTTTTTCGGGGATTATCGCCTGAACTTCGACAAATTTTTTGTTTATATAAGCGTAAGAATCGTCCTTGAGCTCGACTCTGTAATAGTTTTCATTTTGTTTGTCGGCAAAAAGCACGACATTTTTATATAAATGGGTCAAGCGAAGCGCATTTTCATTATCCGATTGCCTTAAAGGGGCGTTATCGTTAATTACTTCCAAAACCGCATATTTTGAAATCCCCACATTATCAAAGTTATCCGCCAAAGCAAAATTAAAGGATAATAAAAAACAAATTAAAATTATGAATTTTATCTGCATAAAAAATATTATATCACAAATTTTTACATCCAATCATTTACTTGGATTTTTTGGTTCGAAAAGCAGCAAACAGAACATTTTTCGCAATCTAAATAATTTATGTTTGAGCAATTATTCAAAGACGAACCTAACCTTTTTCTATAGTCATCAACGAGCATCGGGCAAGAATAGACGCCGTTTTGGGAGATTATTCTCGAATTAAAGCAGTCGAGCTTTTCGATATTTATGTTTTCTAAAAATTCAATTTGTCCCCCTTCATAATTCGGCTTGAAAAAAGGGATGATTTTTAAATTTATGTCGTCGATTTTGAAGCCTTTTTTGTCAAAAAAGTCTTTAAATTCTTCGAAAATCTCGCGTCTGGATTTATTTTGATAGTTTACAACGCTGATTATCGGGTTAAATTCGTATTTTAAAAGGCTCGATATGGCGCCAAGCGCTTTTCTGAAGCTGCCTCTGCCTCTTAGAGCGTCGTTTTCAAGTTCGTTTGTTGAATCTAAGCTGATTCGATAAATAGTTTCATATTGGCTTTCGTCGTCAATTTTCTTTAGAAATCTTGCTTTTTTATCGTTAATCATAACGCCGTTTGACATAACAGTCGTGTTGGAGATTTTGAGGCATAGTCTTAATATTTGGTTAAAATCTGGGTGCAAAAGAGGCTCTCCGCCCGTGAGATAGATTGAATTGAGGTTTTTTCCTTTGACAAAAATAAGAGCTTGTTTAATTTTATCTAAAGAAATAAAGTCTTCCTCGTTTTTATAAGGGTTTCTTTCGATATAACAGTGCTTACATCGAAGGTTGCAGGCTTTTGAACACAGTTGAAAAAATAAATTTTGAAGTCTGTATAATTCCACCTTTGGCGGGGTCATAAAGATTGCTTTTTGGTTTTCCATTCCACATTACTCCTTAACTTATTCAAATATTTTATAAGTTAAGAATGTAAATTAAAATTAGTCATGTGGGTATAATTAAAAATTTCGTGGAATTATACTATGGTAATTTGCTTTATATTTTTTAAAAAATCTGATATACTGTTTCTAAACAGAAAGGCGGAGTCATGAGCGAAGAAAACAAAGAAAAAGTTGAAGAAAAGAAAAATTACGGCAAACGTTGGTATGATAAAGATCCGATTTTAAAAGAAGCGCTTGAGTTGTTGAGATTGTCGACAGACGAACAAAAAGAGCAAGCAAAGGATTTTATGCTCAAACTTCAAGAAGACGTTGCACAAGATGTCATCGAAAGGATTTATCAAATTGTTTTGCAATACCACGGAAAAGGCAACCGTTGGTACGATAAAGACCCCGTTATGTTAAAAGCTGTCGAAACGCTTCGACAAGCAGATCCAAAGACTCAAAGAGTTGCGGCACTTAAGTTGCTTTTGGCGCTCGAGCGTCAAGCGTAGAGTTTTTAGCTTTGTGCTTATGGCCGTAGATTAGGGCTTTGGGCTTGAGGCTTGAGTTTATGATGCCCGGCTGTGGGCTGTTTGGGTTTGTAGCTCATTGGTTTAAATCATACATATCAAGTTTAAAAAGGCACGATTAATTTTTCGTGTCTTTTTAGCGCTTTTTTGGGAAGGGTTTAGATGTAAAAAAAAGGGGGGGGAGGAAGAATTCAAGGGGTTGAGGGCCAAAGATTTTAGAGACGTTAAAGTATTTTACAAGCGAAGTGAACTTGAAAACAAAAAGAAAAAATTACTACGCAAGGGCAAAGGTAAAAAAATCTAGCTTTAGTTTTTTTAAGTAAACCCCGGGGCGAAAAAAATATTAAATTTTTAGGGACGTTAAAATATTTTACAAGCTAGGTAAACTTGAAAGAAAAAGGCACCACGCAAGGGCAAAGGCAAAAAAAATCTCGCCTTAGTTTTTTGGGTAAGCCCTGAGGCGAGAAAAATATTAAATTGTAAACTTTTCTGGCTTTAGCTGTCCTTTGCTTTAGTTTATCGGCAAGGGGTTGGGCTATCGCCTGCCATATTTATGTTTTTTTTGTTTTTTGTCAGTTTTTTTGTTTTTTTGTTTTATCGTTTTTTATTGTTTTTTATCGTTTTGGCTTTTTTAATTCTATAACTATTCTAGCAATTAATTGAGCTGTTGTAAATAGTTATTTTAAAATTATCAATATTATGAATGGGTCAAAACCGTCAAAACTATGCTTGCTGCTGGTCTTCGCTTGGTTCTTCATAGACTTCTTTAATTGTTTCAGAAGCCGTAACTTCAACGTTTAATTGAGCTTTGACCTTTGAAGAAAGCTTAATTGTCATAACGAAATTGCCGATGTGGTTAATCGGGCTGTCGAGGATAATTGTCTTTTTGTCAATTTCCATGCCGGTTTTAGCGAGCAATTCTTCTGCCAATTTTTTAGTTGTGATAGCGCCGAATAATTTTCCGGATTCTCCGGCTTTAGCGCTCAGCGAAATTTTTTCAACTTTTTCAATTTCTTCTTTAGCGGCGAGAGCTTCTTGGTGAAGTTTTTCGGCTTTTGCTTTAATTCTTTGGATATTTCTTTCTCTTTGAGCCAAAGCGCCGGCTGTTGCAATTTCCGCTAATGAATTGGGGATTAAATAGTTTCTTGCATAGCCGTCTTTAACATTAACCAAATCGCCCACTTCGCCGATGTTTTGGACGTCTTTTTTTAATATAACCTGCATTAATTCTTTTCTCCTTATTTTATTGTGATTGGCTAACTTTAATCATATTTAAAACACGATTTAATTGCAAGCATGACAAAATCTTAAAGATTGTTTGGCGGTTGTCCTTTGGAATCTTGGGATTCTGATTCTTTCTGATTCTTTCTGATTCTTAAAGGGTACTTTTATTTTTTATGAGTCCTTTGAAGAATCCTGTTGGGTTTTATCTTCAGATTCTGTTTGCTTTTCGTTTTGAGAATTTTCATCGTCATTTTTTTTGGTTTTTTTATTTGACTTTTCTTCGTCATTAATCTGTTCGGCAAGCTCTTGCGCTTTTTCTTTAACGAGTTCTTTAAGCTCGCCTACAATAACTTGTGTTTTTTCAATTTTTTCTTGTTCTTGCTGTGATTGAGCTTGGGCGATTTCTTCGTCTGTCTTAGGTCTTAAAACAGGGATTGAAAGGTTTAATATTGTTGCATTTTCAGTTGCGTCAATACTTAAATCAAACGAATCATCGTCAATTTCGAGATATTTTGAAATTGCATGCAGCATATCATCTTTGAGCATCTGCATAGCACTTTCCGAAAAACCCACCCTATCTTGCATCAGGACCGTTCTGAGCCTGCTTTTAGCGACAGCTTTTGTTTCGTCTTGATTTTGCGAAGTAAAAAAACTCAATACTCTATCATAAATATCCGAAAAAATATCTTTCATTTAGCCCTACGCTTTCTTTAAAAAGAATTTTTTTATTTTATCTATTAATCCCGTTGGTTCGTCTATGTCCAACAATGGCACATCTTCGCCCGTGATTCTTCTTGCAACATTCATATAAGCAAGCCCGGCGAGCGATTTTTCGTCGTTTACGACAGGTTCACCTTTGTTTGTCGAAGTGATGATATTCATATCTTCGGGAATGACGCCGATAAGGTCACAGGAAAGAATCTCGACAACATCATCCACACCCATCATATCGTTTGATTTAACAAGTTTCGGACGTACGCGATTTACCAATAATCTGTATCTTTCGACTCCTTCTTTGGATTCTAAGAGTCCGATGATTCTGTCTGCATCGCGAATTGCGCTCATTTCAGGCGTCGTGACGACGATTGCTTCGTTTGCACCCGCAACCGCGTTTTGGAAGCCCTGTTCAATACCTGCGGGGCAATCGACCAAGACATAATCAAAATCTTCTTTCAAGGTTTCGCAGATTTCTTTTAATTGCGAAGCATCGACTGCCGACTTGTCTCTTGTTTGGGCAGCAGCAAGTAAACAAAGGTTTGGGTTTTTCTTGTCTTTAACAAGCGCTTGTTTTAATTTGCAGCGTTGTTCAACGACATCAACAATTGTGTAAACGATTCTATTTTCAAGCCCTAATAATAAATCCAAATTTCTTAATCCTATATCCGTATCGATTAAGACAACTTTGTTGCCAAGATTGGCCAAAGCCGTACCGATATTGGCAGATGTTGTGGTTTTGCCGACACCGCCTTTTCCGGATGTAATTACAATTACAGAACCTGTCATTTATTTGCTCCTTTAATTTTGATTTATTTTATATAGTACAATCTCATTATCCACAATCCTTGCTTCCTCGGGTGTGAAGATGGATGAGCGGATAATATACGGGATGTTTGTGCCATCCGGGCGTCTTGAATAGCAATTTGAGATTCTCAATTGCACTGCATTCATTTTTAATGCGCGAATTCTGGCGCTTGCGTTTCCTTTATATCCGGCATGGGCAATGCCCGATAATACGCCCCAGACAGTTATATCGCCAACGGCGCGAATTTCGCTTCCGGGGTGACAGTCGCCAATTATGACGACATTTCCGTCAAATTCAAGAACTTGTCCGGAGCGAAGAGTTTGCGTAATGTATGTTGTTTCTTTTGTGTCTGAAATTATGGGTTCGTTTGTCGAAGTTTCATAAAAATCGACTTCTTCCCATTGTTCTTCATTCGTTTCGTCCTCATCATACGCCTTTTTGTAGACCCCGATTGAGTTTTTTTCGGCATTTTCAAATTCTTCTTTATTTTGTTCGACTCTGTCATCGTTTTCAGCCGTAATTACGGATTGGGGCATAATTTGAGACTCATTTTCAGAAGGGATTTCGCTTATGACTTGGGTATTTATATCTAAAGAGGAGGGCGAAAATTTTTCCACCGTATCCATAATTTCTTCGACTCTTGAATATTGGTTTGAAATTTGCTGTTCAATCGTGTCAAAGTCGCTCTTTGGATTGATTCCGGCTTCTCTTAAATCGGAAGCTATGTCGATTCTGTTTTGATTGTTGCTCATCGCATCCAAATCGGCCTCAAAATGAAGCCCGTTAACTTCTTTTAGGGTTATGTCATTTGGATTTTTTTGAACATCGAGGCTAAAAGTCTTGAACTCGAGATTTTCATCTTCGTCATACTTTTCTTCAACCCTTTTTTCAATCGGCTGTTGGACATAGATATTCATATTTTGCGCAACCGCAGCAGTCTCGGGGTTTGTCGTTTCAATAGTGTCTAAAATGCAGCCATAGCTGGTGATTAAAGATTGCATACTTAAGATTTGAGATTGATTCAAGTAGTTATTATTTAATTTTAAAACTATCTTTTTTCCTGAGTGGTTCAAGGTTTCAAGCGCCAAAGACAGGCTGTTTATTATCTCACCGGTAGATGTGCATGACGCCATATCAACCACAAAGTATTCGTTGTCGTACATAAAACACCTTAATTTTAACTTTCCTAAATCAAGTCTAAATTAAAAATTTTTTAATCACAATTAAATATAAAGGAATGTAAAATTAAATTATTTTAATATTTTAAGTGTAACATTGACAACAATTCAAAGATTTTTGATGCGGGCTTGTTTAAAGTCTAAAACCGCGGGGTTTTACGAGAATAGCAAGGGAGAATATGGCAGCAAAGAGGATGGTTGAGGTGAAATAGAAGGGATTGTAGGGGAATATGGAGGCAAAGGGGATAGTTGAGGTGAAATAGAAGGGATTGTTAGGCATAATGAAGCTATAGAAAAATTCGAAAAATCCCTTAACTCGCCCCAAAGCGCAATAAAATAAATCATAGCAGAGCAAAAAAGCCACGGAAAAACTACGTAAAAAGACGCGAAAAAACTATGAAAACTGTGAAAAATTAGGAAAAAAGGCCATAGAAAAGGGCAATAGGAGAAAGCTACGGAAGGAAGCTATGGCAGGAAGTGCAGGGGAATTAAAGCAAGCGCAAAAAACGAACTACAAAAAGTATGGAAAATGGCTATAGAAGAAAGCTATAGAAGAAAATAAGCGGATTTAAAGCAAGCGCGAAAAAACTATAAAGAACTATGAAAACTATGGAAGATGGCTGTTTTTTGAAACATTACCCCCATTTTCCATCGGGAAAAAACTGTGAAAAGGCTATATAAGAAGGCCATAGAAGAAAACATAGCGGATTTAAAGCAAGCCGGGTTATAAAAAATTTGCAAAAAACTTACAAAAAAATTTACAACAAATCGGCAAAACGAGGCTATAGATAAAATTGCGATAAATAAACCAACTATCCATAAAATAAGACTTATAAAATAACGCGCAACAAAACAAAACAAAACAAACTGCAAAGACCATAGAAAAAGTTGCAATGAATAAACCCGACCGGCCATAAAACAAGACTATAGAAAGAAATTACTGCTTGGTAAAACAACAAGCCATAAAACAAGACTATCGATAAAATTGAGATAAATAAACCAACTATCCATAAAATAAGACTTATAAAATAACGCGCAACAAAACAAAACAAACTGCAATAAGGCTATAGAAGAAATTGCAATGAATAAACCCGACCGGCCATAAACAAGACTATAGAAAGAAATTACTGCTTAGTAAAACAACAAGCCGCAAAACAAGGCTATCGATAAAATTGCCATGAGGCAAACAGCAAGGTGCAAAACAATGCTATAGAAAAGTTGTGGCAAATGAGGCAATTGACCGCAAAATATGGCTATAGGAAAACATTCAACAGAACAATACAAAATAAAAAACAACGCTATAGAATAACACTCAGCAGGAAAAAAATAAACAACTGCAACAAGGCTATCGATAAAATTGCCATGAGGCAAACGATAGGCCACAAAACAAGACTATAGAAAAGTTGTGGCAAGTGAGGCAATTGACCGCAAAATATGGCTATAGAAGAAAATTCAACAGAACGAAATAATACAAACTACAAAGACCATAAAAAAGTTACCGCAAAGCAAACGGTAAGGCACAAAACAATGCTATAGAAGAAATTATTACCAAGCAAACAGCAAGCCGCAAGATAAGACCATCAAAGAATGCTATAGATAAAACCAAAGATAAAACCAAAGATAAAACCAAAGATAAAACCAAAGAAAACCCCAAAAACCATCAATAAAAGCCATGGAAAAACCGAGAAAGAACCGCCAAAGGCCATAAATAAGCTAACCATGGCCAAGCGGAAAGGACGGCTATAGAAAATCCAAAGAAAAAACCCGCAAAACAAAGTTATAGGCCCGGAAGGCTATAGAAGACCATGGGAGGCAGCGGAAAGCTATATAAAAAGTGCGAAACGCAATAAAACAAAGAATTAGAGGGTTTTCGCAAATTAAAAGCCTTATCTTAAAGATAAGGCTGTGTTTGTTGTTGTTTATGCTTCGAGATTGTGTTGTTAGGTGTTGATAATGCTTTAGTTTTACGCAATTGCGTCAATTTTGTTTTGTTCTTTTTCCAATCCTCTTTCGATGCTCATTTGTCTTTGGAAAAAGGTTTCATAAAATATCGGGGATTGTTTGATTGTTCCCAAGAAGTCCGTGAGGAAGCTTCCTTCGTGCTTCGTGCTTGTGTTGTTAATAACATTTGCGCCATAATTTTGTTGCACGCCAGATTTAAAACTTATATTTCTATTAATTGTATTTTGTACATTTGTTATCTTATCTACTGTCAACATTTTGGTTTTCTCACCTCTTGTTTTTTTTATTATTTAGTGTTTGTTTAACACTTATTCTTTATATTTTTATTATGCATCTAAAAAAATATTTTGTCAACCCCTTTTTTAAAATATTTTTTTCAAGCTATATTTGTTTTTTCCAAGATTTTTAAAAAATTTTATAATAACTGTCTAATGTACACTTATTAATTTTAAAGGAAAAATTTTTGCGTTTTTGTTTTTGGCACAAAAAAATTTTTGTTGACATTTTAATTTTAATTGTTCAAACTGTGCAAAGGCGCGCTAACTCTGCCTGCACGGTTGACAAAGATGTCATTATTAAATTCATTTACTTTCATAACGGGAGCATGGCCCAATAATCCGCCAAATTCGACGCTATCGCCGACGTTTTTACCGATTGCCGGAATTATTCGAACGGCAGTCGTTTTTTTGTTAATCATGCCAATTGCCATCTCGTCGGCGATGATTCCCGCAATTGTCGTGTTTTTCGTATCCCCGGGGATTGCAATCATATCAAGCCCGACCGAGCAAACGCTTGTCATAGCTTCCAATTTATCGATTGTCAAAGAGCCCTTTTCAACCGCTTCAATCATGCCTGAATCCTCAGACACGGGAATAAACGCTCCCGAAAGCCCGCCAACATAATTTGAAGCCATAATCCCGCCTTTTTTAACGGAATCATTAAGCATCGCAAGCGCCAGAGTCGTTCCCGGAGCGCCCGCTTGCTCAAGCCCCATCGCCTTAAATATTTCCGCGATGCTGTCGCCTTTTTTAGGCGTCGGCGCCAAGGATAAATCGATTATTCCAAAAGGAATATCGAGTTTTTGAGCCAATTTTCTTCCAATGAGCTCTCCTGCCGCCGTGATTTTAAAGGCCATTTTTTTAATCGTTTCCCCGACAATTCCAAGGTCTGCTTTAATATCGAGGTTTTCTATTGCGCTTGAGATGACTCCGGGGCCTGATACGCCAATATTTAGAGCACATTCGGGTTCGTTAATACCGCAAAAAGCCCCTGCCATAAAGGGATTATCCGTCACTGCGTTACAAAAACAAACAAACTTTGCGCATGCAATCGAGGCTTCATCTTTAGTTAAAAACGCGCATTTTTTAATCACATCGGCTGTTTTTAAAACCGCATCCATATTGATTCCGGCTTTGGATGTGCCTAAATTAACCGATGAACAAAGTTTTTTTGTCGAAGCAAGAGCATCGGGAATTTGTTCAAAAAACTTTAAATCGCCTTTTGTAAAACCCTTATCCACCAAGGCGCTGAAGCCTCCGATAAAATCAACACCAACCTCATGCGCTGCTTTATCAATAGTTTGAGCCAAATAAACATAATCAATGTCTTCACAAGCCTCTCCCACAATGGATATTGGGGTCAGCGCAATTCTTTTATTCACAATCGGAATCGAATACATATTTTCAATTTCATTTGCGTATTCAACAAGATTTTTAGAATATTTTAAGATTTTATCATATATTTTTGCGGCTGTTGTATGGGTTGAAGTGCTTGCGCAATCTCTCAGACTCAATGATAATGTCACTGTTCTAATATCGAGATTGTGAACCTTTATCATTTCAATTGTTTGTAAAATTTGTTGTTGATTAAAATTTGACATAAAAAACCTTGTGAAAAAATATTAATACTTTAGTGGCGCCGATTGCATTTGCGCACATTTATGGGCATCAGACCGTGTGCATTTTGTCAAAAATGTCTTTCTTTTGAACCCAAATTTCCATTTTAAGTTCGTTGGATAATTCCAAAATCCCATCCTTAAATTCCTTAAAAGAAACGCTCATATCTTTAATATCGCAAAGCATTATCATAACAAAACTGTCTTGCATGATTGTTTGTTTGATGTCTTCGATATTTACTTTGAATTTTGCAAGATAATTTGAAACATTAGCCACGATTCCGACTTTGTCTTTGCCGGTGACTGTGATTATTATTTGATTTTGCACATCATCCATTATTTCACATCTTCCTTAATTACAATTAAATTGTTCATAATTTTCATAGCAACCGTCGGAAACACGACGTTTTTAAGCCCATCGGCAATTGAAACTACACTTCGCGCTTTCAATACGACATCCTGACCTTTGTATGAAAAGGTGTAGTCGCTGTCTCTATCTGAGCGAACGGTGATTTTGTCTTCTTCTTTAGTCATTTAACCCTCCTTTTGAAACTATTTCAACGCCGCTTGAAGTACCCAGACGGCTTGCGCCCGCGTTGATTAAATTTATGGCATCATCATACGTCTTTATCCCTCCAGAAGCTTTAATTTTGAGCTTCGAGGACTTTATATTTTCATAAATTAATTTAACATCCTCAACTTTTGCTCCGACCCCGTTTTTGACAAAGCCCGTCGATGTTTTTATAAAATCGGCTCCGCCATCGATTAAGATTTTGCAAGAATCTTTTATTTCTTCTTTGGTCAACAAATCCGTCTCGATGATTATTTTTAAGGGATTATTTTTGCAAATTTCTTTTGTTTTTTCAATTTCTTGGGCCGCTTTTTTATAGTCTTTATTTTTAACGGCCGAAATATTTAAGACGCTATCTATCTCATCGGCCCCATATTCAAGCGCACAAGACGTTTGAAAACGAATTATGTCGATAGTGTTGCTTGCGAGAGGAAAATTCACGACACTTATTACTTTCTTGTTCGTGCCTTTTAAAAACTCTTTTGCAAGTTTAATATAATTAATATTTACACATACGCCCAAAAAATCGTTACTAATCGCTTCAAGGCAAATTCTTTCCACGTCTTTTGCTTTCGTGTCCGGTTTTAAAATCGTGTGTTCGATAAAATTATTTAACTTTTGATTCATGGTAATTTTATTATATCAAAACCAAATTTTTTGTACCATCATTTATATCAAAAGATGATTTAATATTCTCGAGCGTTATATCAAGGATTCTTTTTCGCGCTTCTTTTGTGTTATAAGCGATATGGGGCGTTATAATTACGTTATCAAGCTTTAATAATTTATCAACAAAAAAGAATTTTTTAAGGCAATATTGCGTAAGGTCGGGCATTTGAGAACATTTTTTCCAATGCGCGCAGAGATATTGCTCGCACTCTATCACATCTAGTGCCGCGCCAAGGATTTTTTTGTTGATTAAAGCTTCATAAAGCGCCTCTGTGTCAATGATTTCACCTCTTGCGGTATTAATTATAATGACATTTTTTTTCATCATAGATAACGCCTTAGAATCAATCATACCCTTGGTCGTCGGGTTTAAGGGGCAATTAATTGAGATGAAATCGGATTTTTGAAACAATTCTTCTTTTGGAACATAGTTATAAGCGCCTTTTTCATTAATATCATAGACCAAAACTTCCATATTAAAGCCATGGGCGATGTTTATAACCTTCCTTCCGATTGCGCCCGTACCTATTACGCCCATTGTTTTTGATGACAATTCAATCCCTCTTAATTCGTCATGATCGATTGAACCCGTTATGACGCTATTTTTGGCTTGGATGATTTTTTTTGATAGCGTCAAAAGAAGCGAAAACGCAAATTCCGCAACCGTCGTTGCGCCGTAATTGGGCGTATTAAAGACGCGGATATTATTTTTCTTGCAATAATTCAAGTCAACATTAGAAAAACCCGTGCTTCTTAAAAAAATGAATTTAAGATTTTTAAATTGTTTTAAAATATCTTCCCCAATCTCCGAAGCCACAAAAAGGCACAAACCCTCGCAATCAAGGAATTTCTCATCGACATAGGTCGAATAATTCAGGGAATCTTTAAAAAAATAAGGTTCGACATCTTTCGGAATTTTATCTAAAAGATAGTCAAGCTCTGGGTCTTTAATGTCATAAAATAATATTTTCATAAAAAAAATATAATTTTAATATCAAAAAACAAAAATACCCGCCCGGGCAAAACCCTAAAGGGCTATTTTTGAGCTAAAAAAGTCTTCATTTTGCTGTAGTCAAATTCGTTTTCCCACCTTGCAACAACGGCTGTCGCAACGCAATTGCCGATTAGATTAACCGTAGTTCTTCCCATATCAAGGATTTGGTCGATTCCTAACAATACGGCAACGCCAAAAACAGGCAAATTAAAGCTCGTTAAAGTTCCCGTTAAAATGACCAAAGAGACCCTCGGAACGCCCGCGATGCCTTTTGAAGTGAGCATCAAAGTAAGCATAATCATTAATTGCTGTTCGATTGAAAGGTGCACTCCCGCAATCTGCGCACAAAACAGTGTCGCCAAAGTTAAATACAGCGTTGATCCGTCAAGGTTAAAAGTGTATCCCATCGGCATAACAAAGCTTACGATGCTTTTTGGAACGCCGAATTTTTCCATCATATCCATAGCTTTAGGCAGTGCCGCTTCGGATGATGCCGTTGTGAAAGCCAAAAGCGCAGGGTCTTTAATTGTCTTTAAAAGCCCGCGAAACGAGACTTTGATAATCTTACAGGCCACAACCAAAACAAGAATGATAAAGACAATCAATGAAAGATAAGTTATGAAAATTAATTTTGCATAACTCATTAAAATACCGATTCCGTTTTTGCCTATCGTTGCGGCAATTGCGCCAAAAACACCAAGGGGGGCAAAGCGCATGACAAATTCGGTGAATTTAAACATAATTTCGCAAACGCTTTGAAGCAAAGTCAAAACAGGGCGCGCACTTTGGCCCACCGCGCATATCGCAAAAGCGAAAAATATCGCAAAAACGACAATTTGCAATAAATCACCATTCGCCATAGCTTCCACAACGCTAATCGGGACGCTGTTTACGAACATATCTACAAGCCCTGTCGAATGAATAGTCTGCATTTGTTCGACCTTATCCATCGCAAGAGCAGTAACATCAATATTAAACCCGACTCCGGGTTTTAAGACATTTGCCATAACAAGCCCCAAAACAAGAGCGATTGTCGTTGCGATTTCAAAATATATTATAGTCTTGAGCCCGATTTTACCAAGGTTTTTAACATCGCCATGGCCTGCGATTCCGACTACCAGCGTTGCAAAAATCAAAGGCGCGATAATCATTTTAACCATTCTTAGAAAAATATCGGCCAAAGGCTGCATTTTAGCGGCATAAGAAGGACAAAGCCAACCGAAAAGAACCCCCAAAACAAGGGCCGCAAAAATATATACGGTTAATTTTTTAGAGTCCTTCAAATGTTTCTCCTAAATTGCTACAAATATATTTTAGCTTAAAACAGTTGTGCCTTAATATATTTTTAATTTTATGGTTTTTTGCTTTTGTTTTTTACTTTTGTTTTTTGATTTTGTTTTTTTGATTTTTGGAAGGGGGTGCTTTTTTTAATTTCTCAAAATCGCAATTTTACAACTTCTCAAAATCACATATGGCGCTAAATTTTTCGTTTAATTTTGAAAGAAGCGAAAGCCGGTTATTTTTGATTTTTTCATCTTTATCCATAACCAAAACTTTGTCGAAAAAGTCACTTGTGGGTTTAATTAGGGTATATAAAGATTTAATATAGTCTTCAATATTACCTGGAGCCGCAAAATCCCCGTTTATCGCTTCATATAGCGCTTTTTCCTCATCTAAAACAAACAAAGAACTATCGGGCGCCTGATTTATTTCGTCTTTTAAAATCCTTTTTGTTCGATTAGCGTTTTCTTTTAAAAGGTTAAATTCGCCATTTTGACGATAGTCTGTGAGGATTTTTGCTTTTTTAATAAATTGAGAAAGATTTTCTAAAGGATTAGAGGAAATTATTGAATTTATTACGTTTGAATCAAATTCTTTTTCAAACATAAACAGAAGTCTTTGATTGAAAAAGTCGTTCAAATCGGCCAATAATTCATCGTTTACGCTAAAAGAAAATTCTTTTGAAAAGAGTTCAAGACTGTATGAGATTAATTTTGACAGGTCAATTTTGAGGTTTTTTTCTAAAATTATTCTCATAACCCCAATTGCCGCCCTTCTTAATGCCAGAGGGTCGTTAGAGCCCGTGGGGCGCTTTTTTTTGTTGTCTTGGGTTGAGATAAAAAGAGCGCAAATTGTGTCGATTTTATCGGCAATTGAGACAATTTGCCCCACAATATCATTTGGTAATGGCGCATTTGCCGCAAGCGGGAAATAGTGCTCGCAGATGCCTTTTGCGACATTTTCTTTTTCACCGTCGATTAGAGCATAGTTTTCTCCTATAAAACCTTGAAGCTCGGTAAATTCAAAAACAAGCTTTGTCGAAAGGTCGCATTTACAAAGTTTTGCACATCTTAAGATGTCTTGATTATCGCTAACACCAAGCATTTCAGATAAATAAGAAGACAATTTCATTATACGGTTGGTTTTGTCCAAAAGCGTGCCGAGGCCTTTTTGGAAGGTCATGCCCGATAATTTATCGAATTTGTCGATTAATTTTGTTTTTGTGTCTTCCTGATAAAAGAAAACGCCGTCTTCAAGCCTTGCACAAATTACTCTTTGATTTCCGGCTTTGATGTTTGAAAAATCGTCATTTACATAGTTTGCCATCGTGATAAATTTGTTTGACAATTGATTGTCGTTTTGCCAAAGCGGAAAATACCTTTGATGGGTCGACATAACCGTCGTTGTGACAATTGAAGGGATTTGAAGATATTTTTTGTCAAATTCGCACAATATCGCAACGGGCCATTCGGTTATATATGTAACTTCTTCAAGAAGCTCTTCCATATCGTCAAATTTGATTTTCAAGCTGTTCTCATTAGCGCAAATGGTTGCAAGCTCAACTATTTTTGCTTTTCTTTCTTTGGGGTCTGCTATAACATTTGCACTTTTT
Organism: Candidatus Gastranaerophilales bacterium; assembly: GCA_947624685.1. Classification (GTDB taxonomy): domain Bacteria; phylum Cyanobacteriota; class Vampirovibrionia; order Gastranaerophilales; family Gastranaerophilaceae; genus RUG14156. The sequence continues at coordinate 125,491 of CANQLJ010000001.1, forward strand.
AGGATTTCAAGGTAATTTTTAGGTTCATCTATTGTTATATAGCGGTTTTGGGAGTATCTGTGGCCTTGAGTTTTGTTAGTTGCAACTTTATCTAATACTTTTAAATCAACAATATCAGAGCCAAAAAGCGCAACAATACCTTCTATCGGGCGGGAGAATTTTTCGCTGTTATAACCCCAGCGCATAAAATGCGCCCCTTGAAGTTTTAAAATAAGGCTTTCAATGTTGTTTTTCAAAATATCAACGGTGTTTTGCCCTTTGATTTCGACTTTTGCCCAAATATAATCGTCCTTTTCGTACAATTGAGATAATTCAACGTTATTTTTCTTCGCAAAACCGACAGCCGCAGAGGTATAATCACCCTTTTCATCTTTTGCGATTTTTAATATCGGGCCTTTAATGTCCTTTGAGAGAGTATTTTGACACACATCCAAATCATTTACCAAAACTGCAAGGCGTCTTGGTGTTCCATAGGTTTTTATTTCGCCAAAAGACAATGCGTTTTCGCTAAATAATTTTTCAAAAGAGCTTTTTAACTGCGTCATTGCGCTATCAATAAATTTATAGGGAAGCTCTTGAACCAATATTTCCAATAAAAAATCTTTTTTCATAGTAAATAAATTATATTATAAAAATTTAAAAATTAAAAAATTATATTAAGAAAATGCAACAAAAGAGCATTAAATATCATTAATTTTTTGAAAAATATTTTTTGTTGTGTCAAATTATATTATGAGAAGTATTTGGTTTTATAAAAATGCAAAATCTGGATATAGTAGATATTAATGACGAACAAACATATAGCGCTAAGGTTTTGGCAGGAGCACTCAACGACCCTCAAACAAGAAAAAGAGGGATGATTGAAATGCTCGGCATAAGCTGCGCAATTAATTATCTTTATGCAAAAAGAATCAAAATCGATACCTCAAGAAGCGTCTATAAAATCCCTTTACTGTTCGAAGAATTCAAAATCTCGGACATATATTTCGGGAATTATCGAATAGATGTCATCACGCTATATAAAGAAAAAAATATCAAAATCCCCAAAATCCACTATGAAATGGACATAATGCCGCATTTTTATTTTATTGTCCAAATAGGTTCAAAAATCCAGGAAGCCAAAATGATTGGTTTTATTGATGCAAAAGACGTCTTAAAATGTTCGAGCGACTCAAAGTTTTTCTATCCGACTTTGGATTTAATCTTTTCGCTCCAAAGGTTCAGAACCCTTACAAAGCGCTCTGTTGCATCGAAAACGCTTCTTGGCAAACACATTGATTGCATGGGATTATTTCTAAAATTCATAGACAACGACCTTTCTTCAGTCTATAAAAAACAATTAATTCAACATTTAATGAATTGCGACGCTTGCAGAGCCAGATTCATCGACGTCATGGAATTTGAAAGAATCGCTTCGAGCATTCGTTTCTACCCCGAATTAGCAAAAAAATACGATAAAGTCCCCACAAAAAACATCGAAACAATAAATAGCGAAAAAAATAAATTCACAACCCTTGAAGAAGAATTAAATAAAGTCGTAAACAAAATCAAAACGACCGTGGATAAGGTTTCAAACGAAGTTGAAAACACAATTAGTGAAGATGATTCAGGTGATGAAAGTGAAATTTCAAAAGACACCCAATCACAAAAAACCTCGCAAACAAACCTCGTAATCCCCAAAAAAGCGCAAAAAGTCTATGATTACATTGTAGATAAAAAAGAATCGAGCAAAAAAGTCATAGACACTATTTTCAGCGAAAAAATGCCCAAAATCGAGCTTCCTTCGATTAAAACAATCTCAAAAGTAAAATCAAAAAGAAAATTAATCACAATCTGTGCGCTGAGCGTAATTATCGGAAGTTTTCTTTTAATTTCATTTATCGGGACAAACCGTGCAATAGAAGAAAATAAACAAATCGCAAACCTTGATCAGGTTGAACAATATAACCAAAACCAAGACATAGAAAACTATGACAATTTTGACGAAGGGGATTTATTGCCCGCAAGCGAACAGGATATTGACGATTTCACGATTCAACGCCCGAGCTTGCCCAAAAGCCCCGGCTATAGCCCTACTATATCAAAATTATCTTGGGAAGCGCCTGAAAACCTTGTCCAAAAAGAAAGCTACACAAAATTTCTTCAATTAATCGGAAAAAATATCAAATTAAATCTTCAAAACGATTTACTTTTAGTCAGCGACATTCCGACAAATAAAACAGTCAAAGTTGACATTAATATTGCATCAAACGGAAACGTTAATTCGGTCAAAATGGTTAAATCATCGGGTTCAGAGGCAATTGATAATTCCGTCAAAAAAATAGTCAATGAAACTCTGACATTTATGAAACCCCCAAGCCACGGGCTTATCGGCAAAACTACCGTTACATTATCATTAGAACTTAATTAATATAGGCATTTTTTCTTTTTTGTAATATAATTTAAAAAGCAAAAAGGGAAATTAAATGACATCAACAATAGCCTTTATTGGAAAGTCCGGAAGCGGCAAAACAACTGTTGTTCGAAGCTTTTTGAAGTTGATTAGGAAAAATTTTTCAAAAAGCTCAATACTTCTTGTCGACAACGATTTAAGCTTGGAATTATCACAAAGCTTTGATATAAATACGAAAAACACAATCTATGGCGTGAAATCCGGCAAACACGAATATAAGACGGGAATCCCCGAGGGCATGAGCAAACAGGAATTTATCGACTGGGCATTAGAAGACATTATTGTCTCAATCGATGAAAACACCGATATAATTGCTTCTTGGCTTGTGACACCAAAGGATTGCAAATGTCCTTCGACAAAACAAGTCCGAGACAGCCTCTCGAAGCTCATTTTGAGATATGATTTTGTGATTTTTGATTGCGAATATGACCTAAAATACCTAAATTTGCTTGTCGAAGCCAAAATTGACGAAGCAATCATCGTATCGAACTGCAAAAAACAAGACTTTTTGCATGCTTTAAAAATTGCGCAAATTTCGAAAAAATTTGCCCATGAAGGTCAATTAGACATAATTTTAAATAAAACAACAAAAGAAAAATTAAACTCGCTCAACGATGTTTTAAATAACGAAGAAGCGCATCTTTTGGGGGTTATCGAGGAATTTGAAAATGATATAGATTATGAAGCAATAACCCGCTCGCTTGAAAATATGTACCCAAGGATGAATCTTGAGCAAAACGAAATGTAGGAATTTTTTGGAAAAAACTCTATGGTGCAAATTTTAGACGGAAAAATAACGGCAACAAAAATACTGGAAGGACTTAAACAAAAGACTTCGACACTATCTAAAAAGCCCTATTTGGCGGTGATTTTGGCAAATGACGACGATTCAAGCAAAATCTACGTTAATTCCAAAGAAAAGACCTCAAACAGCATCGGCTTTAAATCTTGTGTCTATCGTTTCGACAAAAATATCACCCAAGGTGAATTAATTAAATTAATCCATGAACTCAACCAAAACCCCGATATAAATGGGGTTTTGGTTCAGTTGCCGCTTTATAGTCATCTTGATGAAAATCAAATTTTAAATTTAATTGACCCTAAAAAAGACGTTGATGGCTTCAATCCTATTAATATCGGGAAATTAAATTCAAACGACAACCCTTATGCCGTCTGCTGCACGCCAAAAGGGATAGTGAACCTTTTAAGGGCATATAATATAGAGCTTGCGGGAAAGCACGCGGTTGTTGTCGGAAGGTCAAACATCGTAGGAAAACCCCTATGCTCGCTTTTGACAAATGAAGATGCGACAGTCACTTTAGCCCATTCGAAAACAAAAAATCTTAAGGCAATAACCAAAACCGCCGATATTTTAATAAGCGCCACTGGAACAACAAATTTAATTACATCCGATATGGTTAAAAAAGGCGCTGTTGTGGTTGATGTCGGGATTGTTCGTATGCCAAACGGAAAAATCAAAGGCGACGTCGATTTTGAAAAAGTTAAAAATATAGCAAGCTTCATAACCCCCGTCCCGGGAGGCGTCGGGCCGATGACGATAGCGAGCCTTATGGAAAACACTTTTGAATTATATCTGAAACAAAACGGGATTTAGACTATGCAAAATTTTAGAGGCACATTAATCAACAAAAACAGGGATGCTTGGGTTGAAATTAACCTTGGCAATTTGGAATATAACGTTTTAAAAATCAAAGAATTTTTACAAAAAAATTGCCCGTCCATGCCCGAACTTTTTGCGGTAATTAAAGCGGACGGCTATGGCCATGGTTCAATTATGTGTGCGCCTACGTTAATTGCCTGCGGGATAAAGTATTTTGGCGTCGCAAGCATCGATGAAGGAATTGAACTGAGAGAAAATAAAATCAAAGAGCCGGTTTTGGTTTTGGGCGCAAGTCCTCTTTGGGCAATGGAAAACGCGATTAAATATGATATTTGCGTCTCGATTTTCAACGATGAACACCTCGAGATGGCTCACCAGCTCTATCAAAGGCTGAACAAAAAGCTCCAAGTCCACATCAAGCTCGATACCGGCATGAATCGAATCGGGATAAACAAGGAAGATTCCATGCCCTTTATAAAAAAGGTTTTAAGCGCTCCTTATATCGATTTAAAAGGGATTTTCACGCATTTTGCCGATGTTGAAAACGAAAAGCTTTTTAAAAGACAATTGAGCGAATTTCAAACGATAATTGAACCGTTTAGGGATGAATTTAAAAAAAGAGGGGTCAAAATCCACTGTCTTAATTCCGCCGGCGCCTTTTCATACAGCTCTTATTGCTATGATATGGTGCGTTTGGGAATAATCATCTGGGGCTTAAGCCCGTATGAAAAAGAAAACGAAAACTGCCCCAAACTCTTAAACGTCATGGGTTTAAAAGCGAGAATCACAAACATCCACACATTAAAAAAAGGCGACGGCATAAGCTATGGCCACGCCTTTATCGCCCAAAAAGATACTAAAATCGCCACAATTCCGATAGGATATGCTGACGGCATCGCGCGAAAGCTCTCGGGACAGATTAAAGTAACCCTAAACGGCAAAACAATCAGACAAATCGGCAGGATAACGATGGATCAGATGATGTTTGATGTTGATGATGTTGAATGTAAAAAAGGCGACATAATTACGCTTTTGGGCGAAGAAAACAAGGAAGATTCAATCGACACTTGGGCAAAAAAGCTCGGCACAATTAACTATGAGCTCACATGCAGGCTCAAAATGCGGCTTCCCAGAATCTATGTAAGATAATTTACAATAACTTAACAAAATTAAAAAAATATTGTCACAACAAGATAAATTGTGATAAATAAATTAATAAAACGATTTATAGCCATTGTCAAATAGGAGAAAAGATGAATAACGTACCCGAGGGGATATTGTGCTCTCAGACTAACGAATGGGTTTTAGAAGAAGGAAATGACATATTTTCAATCGGCCTAAGCGATATTTATGTTGAAAAAATGGGCGATATAGTGTTTGTCGAATTGCCCGAAGTCAATCAACATTACAAAAAAGACGAAGCTTTTGCCACAATTGAATCCGTGAAAAACGCTTATGAGATTTTTATGCCCATATCGGGCAGAGTCGTTGAAATCAATGAAAATCTCATAAATTCGCCCGAATTAATCAACGAAGACGCTTTTGCTTCTTGGCTTATTAAAATCAAGGCAGACGACTTTCAAAACGAATCTCAGGGGCTTTTAGATTATGATGATTACAGAGACGAGGTTCAATAATTAACCGAAAAATTAAATAATTGTCTAATGTTTAAAACCTCTTTTTAAATTATAAGTTATTTTAAAAGGAGGTTTTTATGTGTAAAACTTATGACGCGATTTATGAAATTGCAAAATACGTTGAATCGGATATTTTGATTTGTAAAACCGAACATGCGGTTTTTGAGGGCCAGCTCCACAAATGCGACTGCTATTCCAATGACTGTAAGTGTGAAGATGGTATTGTAACATTAAAAGATGTCGTTGTGACTTGCGATGACGGCCAAAAGCACGAATTTAGATGGATGAATATAAGCTCTAAACATATCGTCGCTTTTTCATTCAAATGCTGCCAATTATAGCCTCCTTGGCTATAATTGGGGATTGATTGATAGCCGGGTTGTTTGCCGAATTGACGGGTTACCTGATAGGTTGGTTGGTTGGTTGGTTGGTTGGTTGCTTGCTTGGTTGGTTAGTTGGTTGCTTGCTTGGTTGGTTGCTTGCTTGCTTGGTTGGTTGGTTGCTTGCTTGGTTGGTTAGTTGGTTGGTTGCTTGCTTGGTTGGTTAGTTGGTTGCTTGGTTGGTTAGTTGGTTGCTTGGTTGGTTAGTTGGTTGGTTGCTTGCTTGGTTGGTTAGTTGGTTGCTTGGTTGGTTGCTTGGTTGGTTACTTGGTTGGTTGTTGATTACTTTATTGGTTACCCGCCTCGCTTGGTTGGCTGGTTGATTGATTGGTTGGTTGACGGCTTAATAGCTTGATTGGTTGAGACGGCTAAAGTTTATTTAAGATAGGCGTTTTTTGGCTGCTGCCGGGCTTTGGGTATAGGGTTTATTGGGATTATTAGGATTTAATTAGTGTTTTAATTAAGATTTAGACGGGATATTAGGGGGTACAAGGGATGCAAGTGATACAAGGCAGAATGAATTTCTCAAACTGCCTTGTAATTTATTTTTTTAAGTGAATTTTATATTCTATTATTCATCGTCGTCAATGAAGTCATCAAGCAAGCTCGCAAGTTCGATTTCATCGTCGAAATTCATGCCGTTATCGCCCGCATCATATGTTTCATCAGCGATTTGAGGTTGTTCGATAATCGTTGGCGGTGTCGGTGCGGATTCTTGAGGTGCGACGGGTTCAGTTGCCGTTTGCGCCTGTTCTTCACTTGGAGCCGGAGTTTCTTCGGCAGGTGCGGTGGCGGGAGAATCTGTAGGTTCGCTTACCATATTTGGTGTAACAGAGCTGTTGCTTCCGGGACGAGTTAAGCCTAAATCGTCGTCGAATCCTACGCCATTGTCGCCCGCATCGTTATCATTGTCATTTCCGCCGGGGGTCGATTCCGGTGCTTGTGTCGGTGCCGCAGTCGGTGCTGCAGTCGGAGCAGTTGTCGGGGTTGATTCGGGTTCGTCGTCAAAGTCGGCACCCGTATCACCGGCATCGGGATAAAATTCAGATTCGTTATGAGAATTCGGAGGTGTCGTCGGTTTTACCGGAGCTTCCGTAGGAGGTGTTGTCGGAGGTGTTGTCGGATCGTCAACAGGAGGTGTAGTTGTCGGGCCCGGCTTTGGTAAATCTATATCATCGTCGGTGCGAGGAACATCCGGCAGCGGAGGACATGTCGTTGGTGCATCCGTTGGAGGTGTTGTAGGAGGAACGTCTGTTGGCGGAGTTGTTGGAGGTACATCTGTCGGAGGTGTTGTAGGCGGAACGTCCGTCGGTGGTGTTGTTGGAGGTACGTCTGTCGGAGGTACTGTCGGGGTATCGGTCACAACTTCAGTTGGGGCGTCTGTTGGGGCGTCTGTTACAACTTCGGTTGGTGCTACCGTCGGAGTTTCAGTCACAACTTCAGTCGGAGCCTCAGTCACAACTTCAGTCGGAGCTTCGGTTACAACTTCGGTCGGAGTGTCAGTAATAACAGTGGTCGGTTCCACAGTGGGAGCATTTGTAACTTCGTCAACAACTACGGTTATAGGGGGGTTAGTAGGTGTTGGTTCTTCGTCACACTTACATTCATGGACAACCGTATCGGGTTTGTTACAATCGCAGCTGCATTCATAAGGATTCAAATGTGCGAAAGCCAGCGGTTGAAGGTTGATTCTTGATTCTTTTTGAACATCATAACCATATTTATCGCACAACTTTTCAATATCGATTGGCGTATATAAATCGCTTATTTGAAGCTCATCCACTTTATTGAAATAGTCGGATAACATATTATTGTTATCGATTATTTGTCTAAAACCGGCCAATGCCAAAGCTTTATATTTATCATTATTTTCTTCAAAAGCTTCTTTGATGCTTACGCCGTCAGTGAATGTAAACACATCCAAAATATCAATCGGCGCGATAGTCTTATCATCCCAAGCACTCATATCGATTACGGCTCTGTCGGGAGTTAAATAGCTTATTGTAACGTTGTTGAGCTTTTTGTCCATCAACATTTCTTTTGTGCTGCCATAGTCTTTTAAATTGTCTTTATCATCAATTACCGTGACAGGGATTCTGGGACATTCGATTGTTGCGCCGTGGTATTTATTGATATAGTTTGCTAAAGCGGCTTTAACGTCTTTTTCGCTTGATTTTTTGAACATTTCTTCATTATTTTCCCATAATGAAATACCATGCCAAATCGCATCTCCCGCAAAAGAGCTCATAGTGTTGATTCCGTATTCTTTTGCAAGCTTTTGTTCAACAATATTGATTATGTCTTCGCTCGTTTTAGCGTATGCTAAATCTTGTCTTTGAATTGTGATGGAAGATAGAGCGTCTTTATTGCCGTGTAAGGGTTCAAATTCGGCGCTTAAGACAACTGTTGTGTCGTGATCGTTTCTCATTTCTTCAAAAACATTTACTTCTGGAAGGAAGATTTTTCTTTGTTTATTGCTCAAACTTGCCAAATAATCGGTATCAAGGATGATTTCAGGGTCGATATTTGTTATATCGCCGTCAGAATAATCAACAAGGTTCAGCATAACCTCTTTTGCAAGTTCGGGGTTAGCTTTCAAGATTGCTTGAGCCACCATGTAGGTGATTTCTTTATCTTTTTCTCGAACAACATAAACTTCTTTAATAACGTCTCTTAAGTTCAAAAGCTCATACCAGTTGTCTTTGTGAGCTTCGTCAACAAGGCTTACGCTTTGAGTCAAAGGAGTTATTGTGCGAGCTTTAAAATTATCGGTAAAATCAAATGTAATTGATGGAGCGTCAATTGATTGATTTTGTTGGAATTCATTGTTATTTTTTAATTCATCGACACTTGGAGTGTATGAAGAATAATCGTCAATTATGGATGGATCATAGTATAAATCCTTTGTTTGAGAGACGATTGCGGCTCCTTGAGCGTCGGCAATTGCATCAACGGGAGAGCTCGGGCCTGCTATTTGGTAGTTTTGTTCCGCTTGATTTTGATTATCCGTAACAACGGTTGATTGAGATGTTGTCGGTTGTTGCTGTTGGGAATAATCAATTTTCTTTTGAGTAGCAGTTGCAGGGGTTACAAGCGCTTGAACAGCCATCAAAAACGCTGCAACTCTTGCTGTAAAACCATTTTTTTTCTTTTTTTGATCTGATGTGAAACTCAATGAATCATAATTCATTTGATTATGAATTGGATTTTGCGAATAATTTTGCTTTTTTATAGAAGAATTATTTGCTGATGTGGAAAAATTTCCAATAATTTTCATAATATGCTCCTTTTGAATATTTTGCTATTTATTGAATGGACATGAATAATATTTGTTGCTAGGCAGGCTATATATTTTGAATAAAATTTACATTACTTAACAAAAATAACCCAAGTCATAGTGGCAAATACTATAATTAATAATCTTAAAATAAAATAAAAATACAATTATGTCAATTAATTAATGGGAAGGCGGGGCCTTTATAAATAGAACAATTTGGTTTGTAAATTTTTGTAAAAATATAATCCGAATCTCTAAAGTCCAAAGGAAAAATTGTCGTAAATCATTATGTAAACAATAAGGAGAATGACAATGGACGTTAATCAAGTAAGATTTGGAAATTATACAATAGGCGGCGGATTTCAAACGGGCAATAAAAGAAGCGAATCAAAAGAAGAAAAAGCAAGCAAAAATCAAGTACTCAATCAAAATCAAAACAAAACCCAAAACCCCGATACCATGCTAAATGCCATGAATTTAGCAGGTATTCAAAACAAAGCTCAAATAACTCTGACTCACAACAATCAAGTTAATCCGACGGATTATTTAGACGAGTCAAGAATTAACGACATAGAAGCCATGATGGCGGAATTTGAAGCCGGAGTCAGCCAAGCTGCAACAATAATTGAAAATGATTTTCCAAATACATTTTCACCGCAGCAAAAATTGATGCTCGCAGCACAAGCGTTTGCGCGCGAGTAACGAGAAGTTTTCCTTATTCTCCTCTATTGTTTAATTTTTGGCGCCGTTGAAGATTTCTTTGACGGCTTTATTTTTGTCTAATAAAAAAATATCCTTTGTTTTGGGCGATATGTTTGAAATTTTATTTTATTTGCAAGAAGTTCAAGCTTATAGTTTCTCATCTCGTTTTCAAACATACTAAATATGTTTGAATCATTTTCCAAACCTAATCCTTCATCAAAATCTATTAACCTTTTTTCCATTCCTTTTTTTGACATTTTTCATACTTTTTCTATTTCTATAACAAATAAATAAAGTATTTTTTGAAAAAAAAATTAATAAAAAGTCAGCATTTTTGTAATAAAAATTAACGAAATTATGACAAAAATTATAAAAAGAATTTTTTTCAACGTCGAATTACCGCTTTGCTTTTTTATTTTCTTTTTTGCTTTATTTTTCTTTTTAATCTGATTTTTTGCTTTTTTAAAATTATCCGGTTGCTTTTGGACTTTTTTAAAGCGGGTTTTATCAGATTTATTTATTGTTTTTAGATTGTTTTTGGCAAGCTTAATTTTTTCTTTAATTTTTTCTTTTTTAGGGTTTTTGAGTTTTGTTTTTTTAGCGCCATCAGCCGCGTTATAGTCATTTTTGGTGTCATTTTTGGCGCCATCGTTATTATCTTTATATTGGTTTATATCATTTACAAAACTATGATTCTCAATGCCGTTAGTGTTTTTGTCGACTTTTTGCATAAATTCGCCCTGCTTTAAGTTCAAAAGCTCCTCTTGGCTTTTTTTAGCAAGTTTAAGATATTTATCAACAAGTTTTGCGTCTTTTTTCTCCCTTGCGATAAGCAAAGTGCAGTCAAATTCAAGCTTATTTATGTTTTCATCTTTTTTTATAAAATAAACATAGCTAATCGCCGCTTCAAAAGCGCGCTCAAAAGCTTTTAGAGCGTCGGAAGGCTTAATATCTTCGCCATGGGCGGATTTGTTTCCGAGTTTTTTAATGAAAAAAAGGTCTTCGACAAACTCTTTTTCGCGCTCATCTTTAATTTTATCTTTAAGACAATTTAAAATGTCATCAAACGTCTGATTTTGCGAAGTTTGAGGGATAAGGTTTTTTGCAATTTTTTCGGCAAAAATCCTCAACTGAACACAACTTTGATTAAAATATTCGTCTTGAAACAGTTTTTGTGCGTCTAAAACAGTCTCAAACAGGTCATCATCAATATCTTTTAAAAAATCAAAGTTTGTTTTCATATATTATTTATTATATTGCAGCAACTGAGGCTTTTTTTGATATATACTGTTTTAAACATTGTGCCAATTGGTCGGGACAGCTTGTCGTTTTTGAGCCGCAGGTGATGCCATCGAGCCTGTCTAATACAGCACTAACGTTTTGACCTTTAACAAGGCTTGAAATACCCTTTAAATTGCCGTTACAGCCGCCTATAAAAACGCATGATTTAATCACATCATCCTCAATTTCAAGAATGATTTGAGATGAACAGGTGCCTTTTGTTTCGTAGACTATCTTTTCGACTGCCATTTTTAAAATCCTTTATTAATATTAATACATTTCACCCATACCAAACGTGAAGAATCCTGATTTTCTGTCGATTCCGGCTGTGTTTGTTAAAGGAATACCATAATCTAAGTTAATCGGGCCGATTCCCGGGATAAACACTCTTAAGCCGACGCCCGCTGAAATGCCATAGCCGGGTTTATCATAGATTTTTGAACCGATTGTTTTATTAAACAATGTACCAGCGTCAACAAACGCCGCCAATCTCAAGTTATTCAAGAATGAATTAGAAGTCAAGCGGTCAATAAACGGAATCGGAGTTCTAAATTCGGCACTACCCAACATAAAACCATCGCCCACGCCGACTTCAGAGATGTTAAACCCGCGAATCGAATATGGGCCGCCAAGAGAGAACCCTGCAAAATCGGGCATATCGCCGTGAACTTTTCCGCCTGCGCGCGCTGTTACGACAAACGAAGATTTTTTAGCAACGGGCATAAATTTTCTTATCATACCATGAAGCTTTCCAAAGGTATCGCCTGAGATTCCAAGGTTTTCTTCAAATGTCAACTTAGCCAAAACCCCGTGGCGAGCGTTCATCATGCTGTCTCTTGTGTCATAAGTCAAAGCCGGAGTGATTTTGACATAGAATCCGCCGTCTAATTCTTTTTCGCGATTTGCCCAATTTACGCCATGGGCAAGGTATCTTTGTCTGATTTTTCCTTCATTTCCTTCATCGAGATTGACGCTTTCAACCCCGAAGCCCAATGACCCCGACAAATTGCGATATGTAGTGAATTTGCGCGCAATGATTGCTTCACCGCCAAATCTTTTTTCAACCGCCAACGGCACTTGATAGCTTCCATAGTATCTTGCAAAGCCGCGAAGGGCTAATGATTGGTTTTCGCGCTTAAACATCGGTTCTAAAAAGCTTATTTCGCCTTGGAAATTCGCTTTATCCACAACGGAGCTATCATTCATCAAAATACCGGTACCTGCAAGCAAGTTGATATTGAGTTTTTGGCCTAAACCTCTAAAGTTATTTTCGCCAAATCCGACTGAACCAAAGAACCCCGAGGTGCTATCAATCCCGACACCAAGCGAGATTTTACCCGTTCTTTGCTCTTGAAGCGCGATATGAACGTCATACAACCCTGTTTTTTCGTCTTGTTTGAGCTCTCTTTGAACATCGCCAAAAGCTTGTGTTCCCATAAGCCTTAAAATGTCCGCTCTCATTGTGTTTTCGTTATAGACACTTCCCGGCTGCAAGAATATGTTTCTTTTTACGATAAAATCTTTTGTTTTGTTGTTGCCATCGACTATAATATCGCCAATAACACCTTCATCAATCAAAAGATTCACATATCCGTCGGGGTCATCCTGCACTTTTGTGACGCGAGCGAGGATATAGCCTCTTGTTGAATAGAGCTCTTGGATTTCATTTATTGCATTGTTGATATTTAGGACATTTTGGGGTTTTCCTTTGTATTTATCCAAAATTTCCATTATTTCATCTTTTTCGATGCTTTTGTTTCCGACAATTCCAAAATCCGATATTGGCGGGTTTTCTTCCAAAATTATTCTTAATTTTATGTTATTATCGTCAATTTTAATGGGCAAAGCGCGGATGTTTTGGGTGAAATAACCGGTATTATAAAGGGCTCTTAAGTCATTTGAGACATAGGAGCGCACATATTGCGTCCCTTCTTTTGATTGCATCTGTTCTTTGATGTAATTTGTGTCAACAAGGTTATTTCCGAAAACTTCGACTTCTTTAATATAGACAATGTCTGTATCATTTATATAGGTTTTATCTTGCGAAACATTATTGTCAAAATCAACGTCTTGATTGCCGTTTGGCATTTCTTCGGTTATGTTTTCATCATACTGTTGATTTTGGTTGTCGTCGGTATTTTTATTTTTCTTGTTTTTCTTTTCTTTTTTGGCCTTTTTCTGTTGTTTTTGTTGTTTTTGCTTTTTTTCTTTTATTTTTTTATTTTTTTTGTCTTTTTTCCCTAAAGACGAATCGGAATCGGAGCTTTGGCCAAATTCATCGATGCTTTCATCTTCAAAAATCGAAAACGTTGAGTTATCAAGCTCTGTTTTTTCAAAACCGAGGTTTTTCTTTATGGCGGCAGCATCACTTTGGGAAGTATTATTTTGTGAAGCATTATTTAGGGAGGGGCCGCTTTGGTAAGGGTCATTTTGGGAATTATCGTCAGATTTTTTATGGAATAGGTTTTTAACTTTTTTAAACTCTTTAACATCGACCCCGCCGACGTTTAAAGAGCTTATTTTGACTAAATTTGTTTTCTCAGAGCTTTTTGAAGCGCAAAAGCCGTATTGCCCCATAAACAAGGACAAAAATATTAATATTATTATTGATTTTATATAACTTTTTTTCATCTATTCCATAAGTCAAATTTTGACGATAATATCCTAAGCATTATTATATATCTAAAATTTTTTAAGTCCAAAATTTTTAATAAAATAATTTATTTTATTTAGTTTTCTTAAATTATTTGTAATATTTGTTACAAAAAAATGAAATTTAATGACATGATACATTGATTTATACTAATATTTTATTAGAAAAGGATTTTTAATTTTATTCAAGGGGTAATATGAAAAAGCTCGTTATAAATAAAGAACACAAAATGCTAATCGATTCCGTTGTTATGGAAAATCCGAAATATCGGGGAAACGAGGAATTAATCGATTTATTTTCAGAAGCCGTATACAAAAAATCCTATCTTTTGATGGACGCAATTAGAGATAAAGCAAGGCTTAAACGCCACATCGCAATGATTAGCGACTCTTGCATCGATCAGATTTTGAAAGAAAAAAAGAAATTTGAAGACACAAAAGTCGCAAGAAAAACAAGAAATATCGACAACATGACTTCTCAAATTGTAAACATCAAAAAAACGCCCCTCACGCCCGAAGTCGACCTTGAAGACGAACTCAAAAAACACCAGGAACAAAAAGGAATAGTCAATCTCAAAGAAGAAATCCAAAGGAGCGAAAAATACGATTCAACGGATTTATTAATCGACCCGATTGAATTTTGTCCCAAAAAAAGAGTCTCGAGCGCAAGCGTCAATAAACTTATGCAAATTGTGCAATCCGTGAGCCAAAAATTCCCCAAAAAAAGATATAACGAGATTTTTGCCTACAGATACATCAAAAAACTAAATCAAATCGAAATTGCACGCCAAATGAAAATCTCCCAAGTCGAACTATCCAAAAGGTTCGTTGAACTTGTGCAATTGGCAAAAGAAAGCATCTAAAAAATAAAAGCGAAATTAATTTTTGTTCGCAAGCTCCAGTATATTTGACTGCACGGTTTGATTTTGTTCGTCTTTGAGCTTTTTTAAGGCTTTTTTCCTTTGTTCTCTTTTATAAACGACACTGCTTAAAAGATTATACGCCGCTTCATTATTTATGCAATTAATTTGGATTTTATCGTCGGTAAGTTCAATGTCAATTGATTTAGAAGAAACAAAGTCGGAACGAAAGCCTGTTATCTGAATGATTCTGTTTTTCAAAACGGATAAAGGCAAGGACAAAAATTCTTCTATTGAATCAATTATTTTATTTTTACTTTTCATTAAGTTCATTATATCAAAACGAAATTTTTTTTGTATAATTAATAATTAAAAGCTGCTTTAAAATACTTTAAAAAAGGAAATTAAGATGAACGAAAATTTATACCACGAAATTACCCCGGAAGGTTTTGGAATTGCAATTGAAAAAGATAAAGATTTATTCAGCAAAAAATCCCCCTATCAACAAACAGACGTCTTCCACTCCCGCGCTTTCGGAAATGTCTTAACATTAGACGGGCTTATGATGGTAACGGAAAGGGACGAATTTTTCTACCATGAAATGATTGTTCATATCCCGATGCTCACCCACAAAAACCCAAAAAACATCCTTGTAATCGGCGCAGGCGACGGTGGAACGGTAAGAGAACTATTAAAACATAAAGAAGTTGAACATATTGATATGGTTGAAATCGATAGAGTCGTAATTGATGCGGCATTGGAATTTTTCCCGAGCGTCTCCTGCGGTCTTAAGGATAAAAAAGTGAATGTATTAGTTGAAGACGCGGTTGAATTTGTAAAAAACAAAGAAAACCTCTATGATGTTGTTTTAATTGATTCAACAGACCCCATTGGCCCGGGCGTTGGTCTATTTAATGAAGATTTTTATAATAATGTTAAACGTGCCCTTAAACCGGGCGGAATCGTTGTTCCTCAGACAGAAGGGCCTTTTGCACAGAGCGAAAATATGAGATTAACTTATAAGTTATTAAGGAAAGTGTTTAAAAATGTCGCTCCCTATACGGGCCCGATGCCCACATACCCGGGCGGTTATTGGTCTTGGGGCTTTTGCAGCGATGACGTTGAAATTCCTTTAGATTCATCAAAAATCGATGAAAAAAGAGCTCAAATAATCGAAAAAACCTGCAAAATATATAACAGAGCACTCCACAGTGCGGTTTTTGCCGTTCCTAACTTTGTTAAAGAACTGACGAAATAAAATTATGAATGATTTAAAAACAAAATTTGAAGATATTTTTTTATCGGGCGAAATCACAATTCCCGCCGACAAATCAATGTCTCATAGGGTGCTTATTTTTGGGTTTTTATTAAAAGATAAAATAAAAATCAAAAACCTCTCTCTTTGCGCCGATTGCCTCAATACCTTAAAAATATTTGAACAATTAGGGGTTAAATATGAATTTGTCAGCAAAAATGACCTTGTTTTTGATAGTTCAAATATTAATATTGATAAAAACAAAGAATATATCTTCGATTGCGGCAATTCGGGAACTTCGGCAAGATTACTGACGGGATTATTTTGCTCCATTGAAGGATTGAATTGTAAAATTATAGGAGACGAAAGCCTCTCTAATCGCCCGATGAAAAGAATTATCGTGCCTTTAGAGCAAATGGGCGCAAAAATCGAGTCAAACGATTTTAAATTGCCCCTTAAAATCGAAGGGAAAAAATTAAAGCCAATAATATACCATAGCCCCATAGCTTCCGCTCAGGTCAAAAGCGCAATTATGCTTGCAGCGCTAAATTGCGACAACTATACAAAAATCTATGAACCCGAATTATCAAGAAACCATAGCGAATTGATGCTTGAATATTTGGGTGCAGATATAAGGTATGGCAAAGAGGGAAAAGAAAACTTTGTCGAAATTAAAAAATCAAAATTAATCAAAAAAGATATTGAAGTTGTGGGAGATATTTCTTCTGCTTCGTTTTTTATGGTGGCAGGGGCAATTGTACCCAATTGCGATATAACAATAAAAAATGTCGGCTTAAACCCCACCAGAAATGGTATTATTGACATTTTTAAACAGGCAAAAATAAATTTTGAAATTTTAAATAAAAGAATTGTTTCAAATGAAATTGTGGGAGATATTAATGTTAAATACACTTCAAACATTGCCCCATTTACAATTTCAGGCAGCATCATCCCAAGATTAATTGATGAAATCCCGATTTTAGCGGTTTTGGCTTCTTTTGCCAACGGCAAAAGTGTCGTAAAAGACGCATCTGACCTTCGAAACAAAGAATCAGACAGAATTAAATCAATCGTTGAAGGATTAACTAATCTTGGAATCGAGATAAAAGAAAAGCCCGACGGATTTATAATAATGGGAAAGCCCGACAATCAATTAAAAAGCGCGATTTTAGAAACACATTTTGACCATAGGCTTGCAATGAGCTATTATATAATGTCTTTAAAAAATAAAAATGAAATGACAATAAAAGATTTTGATTGCATAAATACATCGTTTCCCGAGTTTTTGGATAAAATCGAACAGTTAAAAAAAACCTAAATTACTTTTCAATTTCAACCGTGACAGGCATCCCCTGACGAATATAGGGGTCGGTTTCATCAATATAAACCCTTATTCTATAGACTAAATCCGCTCTTAAATCTTGCGTCTGGACGGTTTTCGGGGTAAATTCGGCAACGGGCGAGATATAGCCCACGGTTCCTAAGTAGCTCTTTTTTTCTTTTGTTTTATAATCAATGGTATCAGTTAAAACTCTTGCTTTTTGACCGTATTTAATGTTTCCTAAGTCCGTTTCTTTGATATATGTTCTAACCCAGATAGGTTTATTTAAGCTTAAGACAAAAACGGGCTTGTTGGCGCTGACCCATGCACCTTTTTCCTGCACACGGGTGGTAATAATGCCATCTTGCGGGGCAAAGAGCTTTGTGTAATCGAGCCTGTTTTTCTGGAGCTTGGCGTTAGCTTTGTTTTGATTATAAGTGGCGTTTGAGAGATTTTTTTTATTTAAATAAGTGTCACATTCTTGTTTTGAAATCGTATTATCAGAGCATAGAGGGAGGTTTCTTTTATATTTATCATAATCTTCTTTTGATTGAGCAAGGGAAGAATCTATCTGATAGAGCGCTTTTTCATAGTTTGCAACATAATCTTTATCATCTAAGGTGGCGAGAATGTCGCCTTCTTTCACAACATCACCTTCTTCGACATTTATTTTATTTATTATTCCATCCACCTGAAAAGCAAGGTCGACTTGGCGAATTTCAATATTTCCGTAGGTTTTAATGATATTAGAATTGTTTTTGTTTAATAATTTATAGATAAAATAAATTGCGCCTGAAATTAACACCAAAAGCGCACAAAAGATAATGATTTTTATGAATTTATTCATAGTTGACCGCCAAGCGCTTTATATAACGTGAAATAATCCATAATCCTTGTTGCTTTTGCGTTTGCGGAGAGTTGTTCTCTTTGATTGAGCGCATTTTTATTTTGAAGATATTCGATTTTTGATATTGTTCCCTGTTTCAATTTTCTTTTTGAGGCGATAAAATTTCTGTTTTCATATTCAAGCTGTTTAATTGAATGTTTTTCGGATAACGTGTCTTGTAAAATCATATTTAAAGCGTTATTTATCTCTTTTATTGCGTTTAAATCGGCTTCTTGATATTCTTCCATAAGTTCATTAAATCTTGCTTTTTTGATTTTTAAATTAGCAATTTTTGCGCCGCCTGCGAAAATATCCTGCGTGAGTCCCGCTAAAATATAGGCAAAAGAGCTGTTCCATGAAAAGAAATTACCCATTCCCGCCGTATCAAAAACCAAAAACCCCGTTATGTTAAAATTGGGGAAAAATTCCTTTTTGGCAACTGTCACATCAATTTTTGCGCTTTTTAATTTATTTTCTATCTCAATCAAATCGGGACGCTCATAAATTAAATCGGAATTAATTATATCGGGAATCGTCTCTTGATATTCAAAATCAGATAATTTTCCTCTTTCGATGTTTTCGGAATCGTATGCGCTTTTGCCCAGAAGCTTTGCAAAATTATATAATGTTGATTTTTGCTGTTTAATAAGTGATTCATAGACCATTTTTTGAGTATTTAATTCAGCCCAAACATCATTTAAGTCAATAAAACTAATCACCCCAAAATTGTACTTGTTCTTTGTAAAATCGGCATTTTGAGTTTTATCGTTTATGATTTCAATTTGTTTATCAATCAGATAATCAAAAAGCAAAATATTTATATAGGCGTTCGCTACATCAGTCAAAAGCGAGATATAGGCTTGTTTTTGATTAGCCAGCTGCGCTTGATAGAGTTTTTTAGCGCTTTTTGTTTTATCTCTGTTCTTGAGCAATAAATCCGGTTCATAGCTTGCTTTAAAAGGCAAAATATATGAATTTCGCTTCAAAAGAAAATTCGGGTCTCCTTTTGGAAAATGAGCCCCCAAATAATTACTTGAAACAGAAAGCCTCGGGAGCTCTTGAGAAAATTGGGAGCTCACTTGAGCTCTATATTGTTCGCTTTTATAGTCCGCCTGTTTTAATGAATGGTTATTTTCAAGCGCTTCAAAGATATATTTTTCAAAATATGAATCATTAAATCTTTTAAAAAAATCGATATTTAAAGGACAAATAGCACTTTCAAGGTTTTTTGAAAAACACATTTGAGCGCTTAAAAGCAAAACTATTAAAATGAATTTCATTTTTTTCATATAAAAATTTTTTATCATTTTAAAACATTTTTAAATTGGAAAAAGGGATTAATTAAGTAGAATAAGATTTTTATAGTAAAATGTTTTTATGGAAAATAACTTTATGGAAAATAATTTTTTAATTGATGAAATAAAACAAAAAATTTCAATTTTAAATGAGCGCTATAGCGCAATAAAAAAAGGGTTGGAAGATAAAGAAAAAATTTCTCTTCGCCTCAGGGAAATTGAAAAAAGCCTCAAACAAGAAGATATCTGGTCTAATCAGGAGCTTTCATCAAAACTTTTAAAAGAACAAAAAGAAATTATCCAAAAACTAAAAAACCTCAAAAACTGGTCAAATACTCTGCAAGATGCTTCTTTGGCGCTTGAATTGAATGATGAAGAATTATTAAAAGAAACAAACACAAACCTTGATAATTTAAAAAAAGATTTTGATAATTTTGACCTTCAAAATATGTTAAACGGCGAATTTGACCAAAATGACGCAATTTTAACAGTCACTGCCGGTGCCGGAGGAACAGATGCACAGGATTGGGCGGATATTTTGCTTCGGATGTATATCCGCTGGGCGCAAAATAAGCACTATGAAGCACAATTGTTGGATAAATCAGACGGAGACGAAGCGGGAATTAAATCCGCCACAATTAAAATCAAAGGTAAATACGCTTTCGGCTATTCAAAAGCTGAAAAAGGCGTGCACAGGCTCGTTCGCATTTCACCCTTTAACGCAAACGGCAAAAGGCAGACAAGTTTTGCTTCCTTAGAAGTCACTCCCGTTATTGATAATTTTGAAGATAAAATAACCATAAACCCAAATGATATTGAAGTTGACACAATGCGATCAGGCGGTGCCGGAGGGCAAAACGTCAATAAAGTTGAAACAGCGGTGAGGATTAAACACATCCCAACGGGTATCGTTGTTAAATGCCAGCAGCAGCGCTCCCAATTGCAAAATAAAGAAACGGCAATGCAGATGCTGGCGAGTAAACTTTTAATGCTCAACAAACTCGAATATGAAAAGAAAATGGGGCAATTAAAAGGAGATGTGATGGATGTCAACTTCGGCTCTCAAATTCGAAGCTACGTCTTTCATCCTTATAAAATGGTTAAAGACCATAGGACAAACTATGAAACAAGCAACGTTGATGCCGTGTTAAACGGCGAAATCGACGGGTTCATCGAAAGCTATTTAAGAAACCCTAAAATCTAACCCCTTTAAAAAAATAAAAAAGGTTTAAAAAGAAACAATCCCTTTAAACCTTTTTATGATTCGCGCTAAAAAATAATTTTATTTCATTTTTTCATTAAGTTTATCAAAAATGTTTTGAATTGCTCCACTAAATGCATCATAGGCCAATTCGACATAATTTGCCGGAGTTTTAGCGTCTGATTTTACCAATTTATCTAAATCTAAGTCATATAAAGCCGATATAAAGTGATATGCTTCTTCGTTAATCGCATCATCCGGATTATAAACCGACAATATGTCTTCCGACAATATGCCTTCCATATCTTCGCCAAAGATTTCTTGTGTTGCTTTGCTGTCGAGCTTATGCACAGCTTTGCCGTCTTTGATTTTATATACAACTAATTTGCCTTCTTGATCTTTTGCAAGATAAAATAAGTCTTTGCCTTTTTTTAATTCGCCAAGTTGATTTATGGGTTTACCTTCCATATCTTTTACGGGTGCGCTTAACTTAAGCATTTTGGGCATAGCACCGTCATAGTAAGCATAGAAATCGCCGTTTTTGCTTGATATATTAAAACAGCCGTCATCATAATATGTAAATTTGCCTTTATCGGAGTTGACTTTTACCTGGCCGCCCATTGTTGGATCGCAAGAGAAAATTTCATTTCCTTTTTCATCGAATAAAAGAATGTCCCTTCCGCCTTTTGTTGAAAATACTCTTGTTGTGCCGTTATCATCAACGCCTTTTACAAAAAGACCGTTATCTGAGGTATATGTCATACCGCTTAAAGTTTTTGTGACGACGTTTGAAGGACGAACATTTTCTCTTAATTTTTGAGTTTCTTTTTCAAGCGTGCCAACGTTTTCTTTGAGCTTTTGCGCTTCATCTTGAAGTGAGGTTATGTTTTCTCTTAATTTTTGCGCTTCGCCTTCAAGAGTGCTAATCATTTTATCTTTATCAGCGATTTTTCCTCTTGCGCTTCCATATAAGGCTGCAAGAGCAACTGCACCTGTTACTGCGATTGCACCAACAGCATAAGGAATAATTTTTGCTGTTTCATTTTGGGAATTTTGGAAGGCAGCATTTGCCGTTCCTTTGAAAGCTTGAGGCTTTGAAATACCAACACTTTGTACCAACATTTTAATTTCCTTTCTTTTAAATTACTATGTTTTTATTAAAGAAAGTGAAAAAAATTAATTGCTTGATTTTATTGAATTGTTTACATTTTTTTACAATTATTTAGCCATATAAATCGCCATATAATTTATTAAACCAATTAGCGCTTTATTATAATTTATTGTTATGGATTATCAAAAATTAATAAACACAAGCATAAAAAATTTAAGACTTGAAAACAATCTCACCCAGGAAGAATTTTCCGAAAAAGTCGCAATAAGCATCCAGGGGTTATCTAACATCGAAAGAAATCGCTATCAACCCACAGCGGACACGGTCGATAAAATTTGTAAAGCCTTTAAAATCACTCCAAGCGAGCTGTTGCTCAATATTTACGATAAAAATAGCGCAAAAGAAGATATAATAAGTAATATCACGATTTTATTAAAACAATGTCCCAAAGCAAAATTAAAAAAGATTTATAAAATAATAAGCCTTTTAACTAAGCTTTAGCCGCCCCAAGACCCGATAAGCGCTGAAAATTAATACACTTCAAATTGATAGGTTTTTGAGGGCACAAATTTTGCATGGCCGCCTCGAATAGGAAATACGAATAATCCCGCGCCAAAAAACGGAATCAAACAGTATCCCAAAGGATACACCCAAAGAGCCCTGTTTGCGCCCGTGAGCGAAATTTCCGCATCATAAGTTTTATCGTTTATTTTAAAATTCCCGATGACGACGTCGCTTGGAACGCCATAGGCTTGGTTTTTCGAGACTGTTTCGACTCTTGCTTTAACTAAAGTATCCTTTTTATAGACCGTATCAAAGATTTTTGTATCTTGAGCGAGCTTAAAATCAATATATTGGCCTTCTTTAAGGTTGTTTCTTGTGCTATAGCGCGCTTGCGGACGGATTTTTACAAAATATGACTCTCCGTCAGAAAAAATGGCAGCGACTTTTGGCGCCCGTTTTTCTATCTCGCGCCCCTTTAAAAGAGGCAAAAGCTCGTCATGGTAGACGATTTTTTGGGGCTTTTGGATTTTTAAATCCGGATTTAAGCTCATATTCGCAAATTCGTCCACAAAAGTAACTTTAAAATATTTTGGAATCTTTAAATTTGGTTCAAGCGTATTTTGCGCGAATTCATCCACAATCGGCTCATACTTTGGCTTTTGGATTTTTAGGGATTTGTCTAATGTGTCGGCAAGGGAATCCTTAAATACATCCTCAAAAGCGAAAGCTCCCAAAAGATTTAAAAAGCTTATTAAAATAAATATACTAAAACTTTTTTTCATGGTTGTTTCTACAGATAATTTACTTTCCTTGACGAATTAGATTTGATTTTCTTTTCGAGCTTTTGTCTGTTTTCTCTTGAAGTCAACAAAAAGTTTTGGTAAATGATGTTATTTTGATATTCGTTTTGAACAAGATATTCGGGGTATTTTGAATAAACATATTCATAAATTTCAGCCATTCTTCTTGTTGTTAAAGGATGGGTCATAAGCCAATCATATCTATATTGTGAGCCGATTTTATTTAAGATTGTGATTAAACCGAGCGGGTTATATCCTGCCTTGACCATATAATCAACCGCTCTTTTGTCGGCTTTATATTCATATTTTTCTGGAGTTAGACTTGTTGTAATAATTGAAAAATAGCCCTTGAATGTTCCTTGTCGGTAATCAACCGCGTGAGAAATCTCATGAGCAAGAACACCCGCAATTTCATCATCCGAATCCGCAACTTTTATGAGTCCGCTTGTGATGCCGATTGTATTATCTCTGTAATGCGTCACGGCTTGTGCGCTTAATTTATCTTCCAATATGGTAAATGTGACTTTTTGCGGGATTCTGTTTGCATTTAACAGAGTGTAAGATATTTTTGTAATTTTATGAACATCTTCCTTTTTGGTCGGATTCGTTAATACTGCAGCATTTGCGCTAATTCCGACACAAAATAACATTAATATCAGTAATAATTTTTTCATATTCTCCTCAATCTCTCCCAAATTTTCTAAATTTTATATCTTAAGAATATAATATTTTTTATTTCAATGCAAGAAAAATAATTTTATTATAAAATTATAAAAAAAGGGTTAAATTTTATGCAAGAAGAAATGTCAAGAATAGATTATATCAGAGAATTAATCAGCGATTGCAGATATGATGATGCGCTTGAAATGTTGCAGATTGCAACGGACGACGAGCCCGACAATGTGGACTATAACTATGAACTAGCCCGAATATTTATGGAGATGGGTAATTATCATAGCGCAATATCTAATTTAGAATTAGTAACGGAAAAATTAAGAAACCATTTGCTCTATTATATGTTAGGCGAAGCTTATCAAGCAGATAACCAGATAGATAGGGCAATCGGGGCATATTTAAAATCAATTATGCTAAATGAAAAATTTGCCCTTTCCTATAAAAAACTGGGCATTCTATTTTTGGGCAGAGGCGATAAATTATCATCAATAGAATATTTTGAAGATTATTTAAAATTAGATATAGCGCAAAGCGAAAAAGAAGAAACAAAAAAAGTTTTAAATAGAATTAAAAAAGAAAATTAATATAAAAAAACAAAAAAGAACTACTAACGAAGGGAAAACAAGAAAATGAAAAAAGTTGAAATTTATACTTTAAGCTATTGCCCTTTTTGTCAAAAGGCAAAAATGTTTTTTAATGAACATAATCTCGATTTTAAAGAAATCCCCTGCGACGATGATGAGGAAGAAAAAAGAGAAGAGCTCACAAAAAAATTCAATTTAAAAACTCTTGCGACTTTTCCTCAAATCATCATCAACGATAAAAATATCGGCGGATATAGTGATTTGATTGAAAAATATAATTCAAAGCAAATTTCTTTTGATTAATTTTTTATTTTATTTATAAATATTTTTTGATATTAGAAATTATGGCGCTTTTTTGCATCATGCCCGCCATAATTTCTTTTATTGCGCCGTCTTTAAAAATTAGAATACTCGGTAATGATGATATACCATATTCTTTTGAAGTGTTGATGTTTTTATCCGCATCAACTTTGACAACTTTGACTTCGTCTTTAAATTCATTTTGAATCTGTTCTAATAATGGAGTTAATTTCCTGCACGGCCCGCACCATTGCGCCCAAAAATCCACAACGACGAGCTTTTTTTCTTCAATTACTTCATCTTTAAAGTCATTATCCGTAACTTCTTGAATTGTTGCCATTTTTATATTTTCTCCTTATTATAATCTTACCATGGAAATTGATGATATTATTTTAAATTTAAAAAACGATTTTTTATCAAAAAAAGTCCAAAGAACAGAGTTTGTTGAATTTATGGAAAACGTCAAAGACCCTTATTTGGTTCTTATTTGCTGTATTTTATCTTTAAGAACAAACGACAAAACTACAATCGGCGCTTCAAGAAATATGTTAAAGCTCGCTCGTACTCCTTTGGAATTTTCGAAACTGGATGAAAAAACGCTAAGCGAGGCAATTTATCCCGTTGGGTTTTATCAAAATAAAGCAAAACAAATTATAGAATTATCAAAAAAATTGGTTCAAGAATATGATTCAAAAGTCCCAAGTGAAATAGAAGAGCTGATTAAATTTAAAGGTGTCGGAAGAAAAACGGCCAATCTTGTTTTAACAAAAGGCTTTAACATGCCTGCAATTTGCGTGGATACCCATGTTCATAGGATATGCAACCGCTTGGGTTACGTTAAAACTAAATCGCCCGATGAAACGGAATTTGCCCTAAGAAAAATTCTGCCTAAAAAATATTGGATAGATTTTAATACCTTGCTTGTCACGCACGGGCAAAACATCTGTAAACCCATCAGACCAATTTGCGAAAAATGCTCAATTTGTCAATTTTGCAAAAAAATTATCTAGTTTAAAAATACTTTTGATACTTTTTCGTCTAAAAATTCGATGTTTGTTGAAATTGTATTAGAATTTTTTATACGATAGACAAGTTTTCGAAAATTGCCCGTGGATTTAATTTGCTCATCCATCAAAGACGAAATATATTCGCAAGAAGCAATGTCAGAACAGTTTTTGGCAATTTCATAAAATTCTTTTATCTGGCTTAACATAAACTCTTCATGCGACAGCGCGCTTGAAAAGACGTCTGTAACGTTAATCCAATCGACACTGGGTTCTTCAATCCTTGAAAAAACGAGCTTTTCATCTCTTAAAATAAGATAGTCATAGATTTTCTGCGCACAGTGGAGCTTTTGGCTTGCTTTATGTTTCATAAAAGCGCAAAACCCTTCCATAGCGATTTCGCTAAAATACGTTGACATCGCAAAATAAAGGTATCCGCTGTAAAATTCGTGGTTTATTTGTTTATTAAAAGCTTGAAGCAGTTTTTCATCCATTATTTTTTCCTCTTTTGCCTTTCCTCTTTTATTTATTCAAATTTAGTAACCCAGGTGCCATCGATGTTGCAGTGGAGTCTTACATAAAACCCTTCCTTACAATCGCATTTGAATGTTATTTCAGGCATTTCAAGAGGTTCTAAAAACTTTCTTTTGACATATTTTTTATCATTTGAAATAACTTCAATAAATTCAAAATGATGTTCAAGTGTCGCCACATGGTTAAAATAGATTCTCTTTGTTATATCATCCATATTTTCTAAATGCCCAAAATGGGGGTTATCATTGGGCGCTAAGTGTTCTTCAAGGTGTTTCATGCTCTCATCGCAGCACACAAGCGTCCCTATACCTTGATTTAGCACTTCAATTAAATTTTGACAAATTCGGCATTTATATAATTCGAGCCTTTGAGTCATTTTTCCTCCTTGATTTAAGTTAAAATCTCAACAAAATTACAATCTTTTTAAATTTTTGCACGCGAGATTAAAATAAAAAATTAGAAAAATGGCTAATTCGGTTTTAGTAAATAAAAAATGTTTTAGGATATAAAAAGTATGTTATAATGATATAAAAATTTTAAAGGAGATTTATCGAGATGGCAAAAATTTTAGTTTCGATGAAAGATAATTTTTTAAAATCAATTGATAAATTAGCCCAAAACGAACAGAGAACCCGCTCGGAATTAATCCGAGAAGCGCTTCGGGAATACATTAAAAGAGCCAACAGAACAATTTCAAAAAATGCCGACAAAAACGCAACTATTCTTGAGCAGCTACTCGATTAAAAAGATATACTTGAATCTCCAATGGTTCAAGAGTGCAATTTATCTCATCTTTGGTGATTTTTGGTTTATTTTTACCGTTCAGAAAAGAAAAAAGATATTTATTGTTTTTGATGAGTTTTGATTTAACCAGCGCTTTTTGCGCTTCATTTTCATCTAAAGAACCGACGGCAATAAGCTCTTTATTATCATTTATTATTGAATAAGCAAAGACTTTTTCGTTATTCGTCTTTAAAAGCTTGAAATTTCCTTTTGCGATTAAATCACTATTTGTGTTTCTAAAATTCAGCGCTTTTAGATAATTTTTCTTTAACTTCGGGTGTTTGGGGCGAACTTGGGCAGTGAGGTTAAATATATCAAACATGCCGGAATGTACAAAATAATATTCGTCGTCACTATAGGTGTTTTTAGCACTTTTTCCCTCATAATCATAGGTAAAATCATCTCCCACGCTAAACCCGTCAAGAAAATACGCGTTATAAGGAAGTGTAACGTTCAACCACAAAACCATATTCCAATAGTTTTCCCCTCTTAAAACAGGTGCTTTTTGATCATGCGTTGCAAAAGTCGACAGTGACGATTTACCTTTATGTTTATTTAAAATCTTAGTGTTTTTAATTATTTTTTCATCAAATTCTTTTTTTGTTTTGATATTTGAAAAATTTGAAAAAGGAGCGTAATATGTATCAAACCCGGCGTTTAAAAGTTCATCCGTTGTTGCATAGTGTTTAATTGAACCGGGGGCCGGATTAGACCATTCGGGGCTGGCTTCTGCTATAAAAACGAATTTATTGTTTTTTTCTTTAGCATAGCTTATAATATTTTTCCAAAATTCATAAGGTTTTATAGCCGCAACATCGGCTCTAATGCCATCAAAACCCAAAGATTGCGCCATATCAACAAATTTTTTAAAATTATCAAGCATCTCGGAATTCAATGTATTATCGTCATTATAAATCTTGAATAATCGAACATCTGTCCAATCAGAAGGGGTTATCGCTTCGTTATCTTTAAACATAAACCAATTTGGTTTTTTAAGGGTCAAATCATACGAACCGCAGCTTGGAAGGTCAACTATTACGTTAAACCCTAAGTCGTGCGCTTGGTCAATAAATTCTTTTGCCTGTTCGTTTAAGGATTTATCGCTATCATAATCATTTAAAAAATCAGAAATTTTATCAAAAGAATCCATCGCATATAATGACCCAACTGTGCCTAAAGCCTTTAATCTTCCCGTTTGAGTAATCGGGAGAAGATAGATAACATTAATTCCTTCGTTTTTTAAATCTTTTAATTTTTCTTTAGCACCCAAAAAAGTCCCCGGTTTTTCGCCTTTTTGAATGTCTATTATACCGTCATTATCATAATCAAGCGCGGAAAAATTTCTTATGTTAATTGTATAAATTATTGCTTGGTTATTTTTAAAAAGTTCAACAACATCTTGTCTTGCAAAGCAATTTTGCAAAAACAAAAGAGAATAAACTATAACTAATTCTAAAAAAATAATAATTCGTCTCATAATATAGAAGTATATATGAAAAATAAATTTATTGTATAATAAGTTAAGTATTACTCTGAGTGTTTAGGTTATATTTATATGAAAAAATTTTTTAACTCCTTGAAATCACTTAATGCCTTGTCGGGAGATGATATTTTCCATTCTTCAAAACCTGTTGCTATAAGCTCATTTTTGTTTGTTGCAATAATAATCACAACATTACTGTCAATCAGATATTGTTATTTTAAAGACATTGTAGAAAACGGAATCGCCCAAAAAACAATCATCGCAAAAAATTCTTTTGAAGTCGAAGACAGACAAAAAACAGAATTAATCAAGCGCGAAGCTTCAAATAAAATCCGCCCCATAGTAACTCCCATCGAAGGGGACTACATAAAAACCGACCTTCAAAAAGCAATTGACGACATTGAACATATCAAAAAAGAAAAAACAACTTATTCAATTAAACAAAAAAAGCTCTCCGATATGCTTGAAATAAGCGACATTACAAGAAAAAATCAAGCAATAAACTATGTATTATCTACTTCGAGCGCAAATTTGAATTCGACTTTCACAAACATCAAATATATCCTAAATGAGCTTTTGCAAATCGGCGTATTTGTCGATAGCGACATAAATAATTTTATAAACGACTCTGAAATCAAAAAAATCCTCGGCCAGCATGTCAAAAAAAATGAATATCCTTTAATCATAGGTTTAATCGAACATTGCGTCATTCCAAATTTGATAATTGATGAATATGCAACCGAAACGGCAAGAAAAAACGCCAGAAACGCAATTAAACCCTATATTGTGACATTCAAAAAAGGGGATGTCATTATTCAAAAAGACGAAAGAGTGACCCAATTTAAAAAAGACGCGCTGAAGCTTGCGGGGTTTAATGCGTTTGAGCTCAACGGAAGCGGCGTTTTCGGGATATTTGCTCTTGTTTGTTTAACGATGTATTCGCTGATTTTATATATCAAACAGTATGAAAAAAAATACTATACCCCAAGATATATGTCCTATGTCGCGCTTTCATCAATTATTTTAACGAGCTGCTGTATCATCATCTCAACAGGCTCCGTTTCAAATTACATTATGCCTTTTATTGCATTCACCATGATTTTGGCAATTTTTACAAACCCTATTTTATCATTTTTGGTTTCAATTTTAATGTTGGCGATTCTGTCTGCGACATTGTTTTTCGATTCGCATCTTACATATACTTACATTTGCGCAATTTTATCATCGAGCTATTTGGTTTCAAAAATATCATATTCAAAAAGGTTTGATATAATTTGGTGCGGCTTTCAGACAGGGTTTGTAATGTTTCTTGCGATGTTTTTTATATCGTTTTTTGAAACGCAAAACCAAGCACTATCCCAACTTGTCCATTTTCAGACTCAAAACCCTTTTTTAGGAATAATTAACGGGCTTGTTTCTTCGATGATTGCGATGTTTTTAATCCCGATTATAGAAAAACTATGTAAAATCGTCTCGCCCTATGCATTAATTGAGCTTGCCGATCAAAACCAAGAATTATTATCAAAAATGAGAAGTTCAGCCCCCGGGACCTTCCACCATTCCCTAATGGTCGCTAATTTATGCGAAGCGGCGGCAGGAGCAATCGGCGCTGATTCAATATTAGCTCGTGTCGGAGCGTTTTACCATGACATAGGAAAGCTTCAAAGACCATTGTTTTTTATAGAAAATCAATCATATTTCGGCGTTGAAAACCCCCACACGACGCTCACTCCAAGGCAAAGCAAGATGGTTATCACTCTACACACTAAAGATGGCGTGGAAATAGCGAAAAAATACGGCCTTCCTCAAGTTATAATCGATTTTATCCAGCAGCACCACGGCGAAAGTTTGGCGGGATTCTTCTATAACAAAGCTCTTGAACAAGAAGGCGCGCAAAATGTATCCGAAGGGCAATTCAGATACCCCGGGCCAAAGCCTCAAACAAAAGAAACGGCGATTTTGATGCTGGCTGATGCCTTAGAAAGTGCCGTTCGTTCGCTCAAAAACCCATCTCAAGAAGAAATTGAAGCAATAGTAAATAAAATCTTCACGGAAAGATTAAACGACGGACAATTATCAGATAGCCCCTTAACATTGAAAGATATTAAAATCATTGCAATGACATTTAATAAGATTTTAAGAGGGATGCAGCATGAAAGAATCAAATATCAAGAAAGAGTGATGAATGAACTTGATGATAAAAAGCTCACGATTAATAACATAAAAGATGACGAATTTGAACAAAAACTGCAGGAATTACAAGAAAAAGCAAAAAAGAAAGACAGGGATGAATAGCTCTTTTACATTAACCAAACTTGATAATGTTAAAATCATTTTAAAAAATTATAAGCCTCAAATTAAAAAAATGATTGATTTTATACTCAATCTTGATGAAATTAAAAAAAGCAAAGTTTTTGACTATGATATTTCAAAAGTGCGCTTTGACGTTTCTTTTTGCAACGACAAGACTATTCAAAAAATAAACAATGACTATAGAAACAAAAATTGCCCGACTGATGTTATAACGTTTTCTTTGTTTTGCGATGACAAGGATTCGCTTGTCTATAGAAAAACAGCGGATTTGGGGCAGATTATCGTAAGCGTTGAAACGGCATATAGGCAAAGCAAAGAAAGAAAAGAAACGTTAGAAAAAGAGATTTTAACGTTAATTTGCCATGGGATTTTGCATCTTTTTGGATTTGACCATTTGGAAAAAAAGGATTACGATTTTGTTATAAGGATGCAGGAAAAAATTATAAGGATATTATGAACAAATTTCGCTCAAGAAATTTTCAAAGAAGCGTTATGTACGCTCTGAATGGGTTAAGACTTGCTTTTCGCTCTCAAAGGAATTTTAGAAAACATTTGGTCATCGCATTGTTTACTTTTTCGATTGCGTTTTTTTTAAAAGTCAGTTTGATTGAATTTTGCATAATTCTTTTTGCAAATATGTTTGTTTTGGTTTGTGAGATGTTTAATTCGGTTATCGAATTTGTAATTGATGCTTACTATAAAAATAAATGGGCAAAGCTTGCAAAATTATCTAAAGATATTGCAGCAGGCGCAGTTTTATTATCCGCAACAGTTAGCGCCATTGTTTCGCTTTTAATTTATGCAAGTAAAATCTATGAATTATATTACAGATAAAAATATGATAAAAATATGATAAAAATAGGATGAAAGGGCTATATTTTATAAGCTTTTTTATAAAATAAAATTCCGCCGATAATTGATATTATTATAACAGGAAGCCATGCCGCCAAAAGCGGATGGATGGTCCCGGTTGTCCCGAGATTCAGCGAAAACGCTCTTATAACGTAATAGATAAAAATAATTATAATGCTAAATAGAAATCCTCTGTTATATCTTACCCGAACGGGCGTTATTGCAAGCGGAATACCAATCAGCGCAAGTGCCATTGTGGTAAGAGGGAGCGCTAATTTATCAAAAAGATTAATTTCATATTCAAGCTTCAATTTTTTTTCAAGCTTAGGTTTTTCTTTTTTAATGTATTTCATTAATTTAAAGAAATTATATTCGTTTGTTGATTCTTTAACAAGTTCATTAACGTCTCCGATTCCGAATTTGACATCAGAGGTCTCAAAAAAGCTCGTGTTGAAGATTTTTCCGTCTTTTGAAATTGTATATATAACCCCATCATCAAAAACCCAGCCATAATCGGATGTTGCGCCTTTTTTGGCTTGAATTATTTGTATATTTTTGGGGTTTGATATATCAACGATTGTGACGTTATTTAGGGTCTTATTTTTGCACCATTGCGCGTAAAATAGCCTTTTTAACTGCCCGTCTTTATTTAAATCTTTCAAAGTGAAATTCATCTTATTTTCGGGGATGTGCTTTTGTTCAAGAGAATAAATCGCAAGAGATTTTGATTGAACGGATGCCATAGGAACGACAAATTCATTTATCATAAAGCTTAAAATTGTCATTACAAAAGCAAAGCAAAATATGGGTTTAGCGACTCTTGCTATCGAAATTCCGCAGGCTTTAAATATTGTCACTTCCGATTTTAAGCTGAGGTCATTAATTGTCATAACAACGGCAAAAAGCGTTGATATTGGAATAGTTAAAACAAAAACTTGGGGCAGGTTTAAAATAATCATCATAAAAGCGATATGGAAGGGAATTCCATATAGTGAGATTTGTTTAATTAATTGAGTGAAGGTTTCTGATGCAAAAATAATTGAAGTAAAAACAATTACCCCTAAGATAAAAACATTTGTCAAACCCGACAATATATATCTATCAAGAATTGCAAGGCTTTCATATTTTTGTTTTATTTTATTTTTTATATTGTTTTTAATTTCTTTATATTTAGAATATATTTTTACCATTTTCATCATACATCTTCATTCTTTTTTCTCGAATTTGTTTAAATAACTTGATTTTCTCACTCTTAGACATTTTTTTCAAGTCATCCATTTTTTTAGTCAGTTCTTCAAAAGCTTCTAAAATATTATCTTCATTTTGAAAAAACATATTATATGCAAGATTATCATTTGTCACAGCCAGCCTTGTTGTATCTCTAAAGCCGCTTGAGGCGAGTTTTTTTGATTCGTCGGGCGAAATATCAAAAAGCAGAAATGATAATATAGTTGGAAGATGAGAAACATAGCTTAATAATTTATCATGGTTTTTCATATCGACTAAAACCGGCTTTGCACCTAAATCATCAATCACTTTTTCTAAAAGAGGATTATTTTTTTGAATAAGCCACCTTGAACCAACGAATAAATCGTCTTTTGAAGCATCAAAGCCCGATTTTTCGCTCCCTGCCATAGGATGAGAGAGGATAAAATCAAATTTATATTTATTCAAATCTTCATTTAAAAGTTCTTTTTTAATTGATGAAACATCAGCAACAATTACATCTTTATTTAGGTTTGTTATATTGTTTATTTTATCAAGATAAAAAAGCGTCTCATCGGCGTTTGAGCAGATAAAAATAATATCGCAGGAAGCTAAAATATCAATATCACAAGAAGTATGATGAGCGTATTTTTTTGCTTTTTCAAAAGAAGATTTTGATTGGCAAAAAAGTTCATAACCTTCAATTTTGCTTAGTTTTTTTAAAATTGAAGCGCCAATTAGACCAAGACCCGATATCCCAACTTTAATCATAGAAAAATTATATCATAATTATAATTTATGCTAAAATTATTTTATGGCAAAAGTTAAAACAAAATGGGTCTGTCAATCTTGCGGATATGAAACTGTCTCTTATCTTGGAAAATGCCCGGAATGTCAGCAATTTGGGACATTTGTTCAAGAAATCACTTCGCAAAATATCGTAGATAAATCTTCTAAAGTCCAAGGTTTATCATTAAACGAATATAAAATTCAAAAATTAAGCGAGATTGAACTTGATGAAAAAATCCGCTTTAAAACAAAAATCTCTGAATTAGACAGAGTCTTAGGGGGCGGATTTGTCCAAGGGTCGTTGTGTTTATTAGCCGGAGACCCCGGAATCGGCAAATCAACATTGGTTTTGCAGACAACAAAAAGCATTTGCGAAATAAAATTAAATGACAAAACTCTAAAAGTCCTTTATATTTGCGCCGAAGAAAGCCCCCTTCAAGTCAAGCTTCGCGCCCAAAGGCTGGGAGTCGACCCACAGGGGCTATATTTGACCAATCAAACCTGCATTGATGAATTAATAAATCGAATTGATGAAATTGAACCGGATTTTTTAATTGTCGATAGTATTCAGGCGGTTTATTGCGCAAACATCGCAACAAGCGCGGGCAGCATCTCTCAAATTCGAGAATGCACAAATGTTTTAATGAGATTAGCTAAACAAAAAAACATCACAACAATCATAATAGGTCACGTTACAAAAGAGGGAAATATCGCAGGGCCAAAGGTATTAGAGCACATGGTCGATTGCGTAATTAATTTTGAAGGGGATAAATATAAGCAATATCGAATCTTAAGGTCGATTAAAAATCGTTTCGGAACAATAGCCGAAGTGGGCGTCTTTAAGATGGAAGATGAGGGGCTTGTTGAAATTAACGCACCTTCTAAAATCCTTCTTGAAACAAGACAAGATGCCCCGGGAAGCGCTATTGTTGCGGCATTAGACGGCACAAGAGTGTTTTTGCACGAAATTCAAGCCCTTGCGGGTTCAACAAATTACACTAACCCCAGACGAGTTGCCGTAGGATTAGAATATAACAGGCTTTTACAGGTTTTGGCGGTCTTAGAAAAAAAAGTCGGCATGAATTTATCAAAGCAGGATGTCTATGTTAATGTAGTGGGCGGGATTGATATAATTGAACCTAGCTATGACCTTGCTTTAGCGCTTGCGATTATAAGCTCCGTTCGCGACATTCCCATTAAAAATGATACGATTATTATTGGCGAAGTCGGGTTATTGGGCGAAATAAGATATGTTGATAATATCGAAAGACGCTTAAAAGAAGCGCAAAAATTAGGGTTTAAAAAGGCAATTATTCCAAAAATCAGCGAAAAATTGATTAAAAAAATCGGCGATATAGATATTGAAATTAAACAAGTATCTAAAATCACGGATGCGATTATTCAAGCGCTGAAACAGGATTAATCGCTAATTTAAACTGATTTAAAGACTAATTATTAAACCTAAAGACCATTATATCGCCATCTTGAACGACATAATCTTTTCCTTCAAGCCTTGCTAAGCCCTTTTCTCGAGCAGCGGCCCAAGAGCCGCAAGAGATAAAATCATCATAAGAAATGACTTCGGCTTTAATAAAACCTTTTTCAAAGTCGCTATGGATGACACCCGCCGCCTTGGGGGCTTTTGTGCCTTTTTTAATCGTCCAGGCGCGGACTTCTTTTTCTCCCGCCGTGATATAAGATTGCAGATTTAAAATGTCATAGGCCGATTGAATCATCTTTTCAATACCCGAATTTTCAATTCCCAATTCTTTAAGGTATTTTTTTGCTTCATCCTCGCCTAAATCAACAAGTTCTTCTTCAAGATTTGCGCAGATTCGAACGACATTTGCTTCGTTTTTTGCATAGTCTTCAACAAGCTTTGTATAGTGATTTCCGTCTTTTAAATCCGTCTCAGACACGTTTGTACAATATATTATCGGTTTTGCCATCAAAAGATGAAAGAAATGGAGCGCCGTTTTTTCATCTTGCGAAAAATCGGAACTATCGATGAATTTGCCTTTTTCAAGATAAGGCATGCATTTTTGTATAACGCTGTCTTGGATTTTTGCTTCTTTGTCTCCGCCTTTAAGAGTCTTTGAGATTCTTTTTGAAACATTTTCAAGAGTCGAAATGTCAGCCAGCGCAAGCTCCATATTAATCGTTTCAATGTCGTCAACGGGGTCAACTTTGCCGTTGACGTGGATTGTATTAACATCATCAAAACATCTTACGACTTCGACAATTGCGTTACATTCTCTTATATTATGCAAAAATTGATTGCCCAAGCCTTCGCCTTTGCTTGCACCTTTAACAAGCCCCGCAACATCGACAAATTCAATAGTTGTGGGGATTATATTTGTCGTATTTACCATCGGCGCAAGCTTATAAAGCCTAACATCGGGCACTTCGACCACACCGACATTGGGTTCAATCGTGCAAAACGGATAGTTTGCGCTTTGAGCGTTTCTTGCGCTTGTTAAAGCATTGAATAGGGTTGATTTTCCGACATTGGGCAAGCCCACGATTGCGACTTTGAGCATTTTTTGTTCCTTTTAGCTATAAAATTCAGCGTATAAGATAATCTTATCACAAAGATAAATTTTGAACCCTTCGATAGTTTTGTTAAGAATTTTTACAAAAGGCAATTTTTTTCAAGAAAAAAACTTTATTTAACTATATTGAAAAAAATAGCTAAAAATTTACATAGTTGAAAAGGGGTTTATAAAATGGAAAACTTGCAAAATGTTAATTCCGTACCGGTACAATTTAGCGCAAATTTACCTGTCACAAACGCAATTGAAGCACAAAGTGCGCAACAACCTGAGATGAAAGAAGACGGAGATAAAAAGCTAATTGGCGCTTTAGCCGGCCTTGCAGCCATCGGCGGAGCCATTGCGATAGGTGTTGGTATTAAAAAAGGTAAAATTAATTTCAAACATTTTAAAAAAGCAGGGCAAGAAGCAAGCGAAAATTTAACAAAAAAAGACGGAATTAATAAATCTCTGCAAGTCGTCCAAGACGTTAGCGACGATGCGCAAAAAGCTGTTATAAATGCTAAAAACAACATAGTCGATGCAATCTCGCAAAATGCAACTCATAATAATTTACAAAAAAAAGCAGACAAATATAAAAATCAAATTACTAAGTTGGAACAAGCTTTAAACGACCAGCAAGGCGAATATATCACTATTGGCAGCGAAAAAATAAAACGATCCAAAGCGCAAGGCTGGTTGGGCAATTTAAAAGGCGAATTGAGCCAAACAAACAAAGCTTTAAAAGAAACTCAAACCGTCGATGTCAAAAAAATGGGGCAAGAATTATCCGACTTGGCAAAACAAGATCCCGAAGTTAAAGCAACTGTTGATATGCAAAGATATACAAGAAAACACCCTGAACTTTCGCAAAAAACTCAACAAGAACTCTATCAGGATTCGCTTCAAAAAGCAAGTAAACAAACTGATTTCGCATATGAAAAATATAGAGCTGGTGCTGTAAAACAAGGAAGAACTCCGATAAGCAAAGAAAAATACGATGCTTTTAAATCAAGAAAAGCTTAAGGCTTAAATGTTTTTCAATAAACCAATTTTAAAATGCAACAAAAATAAATCTTTTGTTGCATTTTTTGTTTGTGTAAAATACGATAAATAATAATAAGCTATATTCACCATATAATTTTAGAGAAAAGTTATGAAAATCAACTTCAATCCAAATGTCTTAGGCCGCAGAAATTTTAATACCCCAAAAAGAAACAAGACAAAAGAGCAACCGGCTTATAAAGCAAATATTTTGCCCTCATTTGACACCATAAGCTTTCAAAAAGACCCAAAAAGCGTCTATGTTGTTAATAAAGACGGAACAATCAAAAAATTCAGCAGCGTCAAAAGCGCGGGCGCAAAATATTGCACCTCGCACAGCCTATGGTCAAATTTTAAACAAAACGGCGGAATATATATAACAAAAGAAAATATATTCTTTCTTGAAGACAAGATTGACGAAAAATATAAACAAGAAAATGCCACAATGGAGCCTGAAGTCTTTGAAAAATATCAAGACGACAAAAGCAAAAATAACCTTAAATTAAAACAATGCTATCTTGTAAATCAAGATGGCACTATAGAAAAATTCAGCTCAATTGCTCAATTATCAGACAGAATCAATATGACAGGCGGTTATATAAGCAAAAGACTCTCCGATGATGACGATGTGACATTTTTAAAAGGTTCGTTGATTTTTAGCGCAGATACACTCGATGAAAAATATAAACAAAAAGATGCAAAAATGGAAAAAGAGGTCTTTGTTGACTATGCCAAAAAATGTAATGACAAAAAAACAAACCCCCGCCAAAAAATCTTTGTCGACGGCTATATAATTAAAATCAACAATGACGCTGATAAAAGACAAAGAAGGGCCCCAAGCACCCCAAAACAAAGCAGCCCAAAACAAACAAACACAAAACAAGTTGACACTAAAAAAGAAACTTCCCCCCAAACTCCAGCAAAAACTCCAACAAAAACTCCCCCGGGAACTCCAATAAAAACTCAAACAAATAACGACAACAAACAAGTTACAATAGATATAAAGCCGACGGTTAATATCAGCCCCATCAAAGATATTAAAATTATTAAAGATGGCGAAGATGATGAAGATTATGACTTCAATAATGGTGTTAATAACAAAGATGAAACAATTGACACAGATAATGTTAATGACATTGATGATTTAGATGAACTTGATGAAACAACTAAATCTCAAAACGGGATTTATGTATTTGACCTTAAAGGCAACTTTAGACGATTTAAAGACGCCAATGAAGCTGCAAAATACCTTAATGTCCCTGTTGAAGACGTGTTCAAATCCGCAAGGTCACAGCTTGTCGGGGTCAGAGGAAACAGATTTAAATGCGCTTTTTCGCTCGATGTGGAATACATTAATGACGAAGGTAAAGTCGCACCCCACAAAAGGCTTTTGAGCTTGATTGTGAATAATTTTTGCGAAGATTCTTTTTATGTCATAAGGCTTCATGACCATAAAATGAAAAAATTTAACAGCTTCAAAGACGCCTCTATCACTCTTGGAATGGATGAGAGAATAATTATTTCGATGCTCAATAATCACCATGTGCAAAATAAATACAGCAATAAATACGCTATTGTCCCTTCAAGAGAGCTTGAATCGCCGGATGACAACGGGATTTATCAATTGGACAAAGAAAAATTAAACGACTTTTTTGAATCTAAAAAATAATATCTGTTGCAATTTTTGTTTCAGCAAATATTATAATTTACAAAAAGTGTTTTGCCCAAATTTTAAATTATAAATTATAAATTTTAACCCTTCAATCAGATTTCAGATTAAATTTAGAAAAGTTAGCTATGAAAATTAATTTTATTGCCCCTTCCATTAAACCAATTCTTCGAAATACCCATCAAACAAAGCGTTTTGCTTTAAATAAAAATGACAATAAAGCAAATTTCACTTCTTTATATAAAATACCAGACGGCGTTGAACTTAATCATCCGATTGATGAAAAAAATTATCAAAATGAAAAATCGGATGCTCAAACAAAAGCGCCTTTTGAAGAACATTTTATAGATAATTTAAGATTTGAACTTAAAAATGAAGTCAAAAATGAGCTTTTAAGGGATTGGAAAGAACAAATTAAACCTCAGCTCAAAAGGGAATTGAAAGACGAAATAATCGCCGATATATTATCGAAAAAAGAAGACGTCGAACAAATCGAACAAAATTACGTAAGGCAAATCCCCAACAACAGGCCCGTTTATGTAATTAAGCTTGATAAAACATACAGAAAATATAACAACATAAGAGAAGTTTCGAGAGTCCTTGGGATACCGCTAAAGCTTGCGCACCAAGACGCAAAAAGGCAGACAATAGGCGTTCGGGAAGGAAATTATAAATGTATCTACGCAGACGAGCTCGAAATAGAAAATAAAGAGGGCGAAAAGGTCTTTAATAACAAGCTTTTTGATTTATTGTATTCAAATTTTTGCGAAAATTCGTTCTATGCAATAAGAAAATCGGATAAAAAATACACAAAATTCAATAATATCGCATACGCCGCTCGCACTTTGGGTTTGAGCGAAACGCAAATCACAACGATGCTCAATAAAACACCCTATGCT
The DNA here is from genome assembly GCA_947624685.1 of Candidatus Gastranaerophilales bacterium. Lineage (GTDB taxonomy): Bacteria > Cyanobacteriota > Vampirovibrionia > Gastranaerophilales > Gastranaerophilaceae > RUG14156. Next base: position 165,392 of record CANQLJ010000001.1, read on the forward strand.
TCAAATAAAAATTGCGATTATTTCTTAACATATTCTAAAAACATCGAATTTCAAGACGAAAACGGCGATATAAAAGTCGACATTGAAAAGCTCGATGATGAATTAAATTCCATAAAGTAATTTTTATAGCTCAGATGTGCAATGAGGGCATCTTGTTGCGTTGATATTGATTTCGCTAAAGCATCTGGGGCAGGTTTTTGTTGCGGGAAGATTGTCTTCACATTCTTTTTTTGCCGTTGCTCTTAATTTATTTATGAATTTGATTAATAAAAATACCGCAAAAGCAACGAAAGTGAAGCTTATTAATGTGTTTATAAAAAGCCCGTAGTTAATTGTGACGGCTCCGGCACTTTGAGCAGCTTCAAGCGAAGGGTAGTGCGTGATGTTGCCTTGATAGTCGGGCAAAGTCAAATATAGGTTTGTAAAATCAACCCTTCCCATAAGCCAGCCCATCGGAGGCATTATAATATCTTTTACCATCGAATCGACAATCTTTGAAAATGCAGCGCCGATTATGATACCGACAGCCATGTCAATTACGTTTCCTTTTATGGCAAAAGTTTTAAATTCGTCTAAATATCTTTTTAGTCTTGCAATCATTGTGTAAACTCCTTTTTGACTATTTAAGGATGAACCCCAGGAAAAATGTCGAGATGAAAAATATCGCAACAAAAAAGTACGTGACTTTGTTTAAGCCTTTTTCGGTTGATTTTTGGGAAGAAAATAATTGGCTTGCAGCCCCGATTGAAGCAATGCCGTCACCTTTGGGGGAATGAAGCAAAACTAAAATTATGCTAAAAACAGCCGATATTATTTGCAGTGCATAAAAAAATGTCGTCAATTTCATCATATATTTATAAAATCCTTTTTTAAAATAGTCATAATCAAAATAACACAAATATATTTTTTTAACCAGTCAATCTGTTTTAAAATTTTACAAAAAGCTTTAATTTTCCGTCATCCCCCCGAAAATTAATCCAACCGGTCTTTTGTTGATTGTTAAAGTCATAAACCTTGACCAATAGCCAATTTCCCCGAACAAGCCAAGGAGTAATCATCCTCGGCATCTCAATTGAGCCTATGGCGTTTGTTTGCCTCAAGGGCGCTCCGTAGAGGATTTTGTCGTTTTTTTGAAGGTCTTTAAAAAGAAATACGCCGTATTTTTTCCCAAAAATCGTGAAAAATTCCCCCGTCGTATAGTATTTATTGGGATTTTCTTCGACCCAGCCGCAAACGGGCATTTGATTTTGGTTGAAACAAACCATATTCCAGCCGTCAGTCGAATCAATTGTTGTCATAAACGCCGTTTTTTTAGATTCGCTGTAAACCGCAAATATTTCATCAATGTCGCATTTTTCTTTGTTTATCGAACAAGTTGCGTTTCCTTTATAGTCAAAATTGAGCGTTTCCAGTATTTCCCCGTCTGTTTTAGGCTCCCTTCGCATCACAAGCGGCGAAAAAACATTCGTAAAACCGACACCATATCTTCTTAATGAATTGATATAATATGGCATCACATCAGCATACGCCCCTAAAACAAGGTTTAGAAAAAGTATTGTTAAGACTATTATTAAAATAGGTTTTTTCATAGTTTAATTTTACATCATCTTTTTTTTAAAAGATAGTGCAATGTTGGGTTAATATTTTAAAAATATTTACAAAAACCGAAATTCAATCCTCGGCCAAATTGCACTTTTTGAGCGCAATGGAGAGTGCATTTTTATGAATTACTATACTTGGCCAGACCCTGAAACGCTTCATACGAACAGAAAATTACGATGCGCGCTATTTTCTAGTTAGTTCAGCATGACACTATGCAGGGATGTAAGCTACCATGCTCCGTCATTGCGGGCCCCGACCCGCAATCTCCTTAGTGTGTAATTTTTCCTCTTTGATTTGTTCACTTTTCTTTCCGCCTGTGCAATCAAAGATTGCTACGGCGGCATCGTACAGCTCCGGCGAAAGCTCATCGCTTCCGCCTGGGAGCCTCGGCTATCGCTTTTTTCTTTGTCTCTCAAGCGCCGAAATACAAAGAAAGAAAAGTGAACCGAAAAGAAGGCGCAAGCCGGTGTTCCCAAACGAGTCGCGATGAGCGACGAGTTGGAACACTACGACGGCGACGTGCGAATCTTTGATTCGCCCAGGAGCCAAAGAAAGTCCCGGCTTGGTTGGATGCATTCGTTCTTTACGTGCACTTAATGAAAGTCAATGCGAAGCACGTGTCTGAGCGTAGCGAGTTGTGCGAGAGCATTGGCTTGAATTTAGTGCACGTCCTAGTGACTCACATGGTGCGAGCCCTCTTTCTTTTCTTTCCGTCCGCCTTTTCTTTTCTTTGATGGGCGCCAATATAATCCAAAAAGGCAAAGAAAAGAAAGCGGACAAATTGCAAAAGCAATTTGCTAAAAAATATTTTTAGCTTTTTTCAAAGAAAAGTGAACGTCCAAAATGTGAGGATTACATACTTTAGAGATTGCGGGTCGAGCCCGCAATGACGGGTGCTTTTTGTGGGGTTACTTATCCTGGTCAGACCCTGAAATAAATTCAGGGTGACACGATACAGGGATGCGATGATTCTAAGCAAGTTCTAAACTTGATTTGGCTCCTGTGGGTATTTCGTTAAAACTCGCTTCGCATTCGCTGTCGCTCGTTTAACTCAATTATCCTACGGCGGCATCGTAGTGTTCCAACTCGTCGCTCATCGCGACTCGTTTGGGAACACCGGCTCGCGCATTCTTTCCGCCTGGGCAATCAAAGATTGCTTCGCTCCCTACGCTTACGCTTCGGTCGCAACGGCGGCATGGTACGGACTACGCAACAGCCCACCGATGCAGCTGGTCAACTTGAAAATCTAAGCTAAACGCTTGATTTTCTACGTTGTCTGCGCATACTTCATTCGTAATGGCTCATTCTTCGCCAACGACTGAAGTATCAACGCAACGCCGTGCAGTTGCTTCGCACAGCTGGCTTGCATGAAAATTAAGACCTGCGGTCTAATTTTCTTACGCAATCTGCGCATATCTTCCCTAATGCTCGCTATTGCTCGCAAAGGGCTGAAGCAACCTCTGCCTTCGCGCGTTTTTGCTTAGTCCGTTGGACGGACTTTGCAAAAAACGCGCGAAGGTTCAATTATTAAAAAATTGTTTATTTTTTTAAGTTTTTGAAAAAATGGTGTTATTTTAATGACATAAGGATTAATGACACAAAAAATTTAAAGGAGATGAAATAATATGGCAAAAACAATTGGTATTGACCTTGGGACAACAAACTCCGTCGTTGCGGTGATGGAAGGCGGAAAACCCACGGTTATTGCTAACGCTGAAGGCTCAAGAACTACTCCTTCAATCGTTGGCTTTGCAAAAAACGGCGAAAGACTTGTCGGACAGCTTGCTAAACGTCAAGCAATCTTAAACCCCGATAACACAATAATTTCAATTAAACGTCACATGGGTGAAGACTACAAGAAAAATATCGACGGAAAAGATTACACTCCGCAAGAAATTTCAGCGATGATTTTAAGAAAACTCGCTGATGACGCTTCAAATTACTTAGGCGAAAAAGTAACATCTGTTGTAATTACGGTTCCCGCTTATTTTAATGACGCTCAAAGACAAGCAACAAAAGACGCAGGTAAAATCGCAGGTTTAGACGTTCTTCGTATCGTAAACGAACCGACGGCGGCAGCTTTGGCATACGGTCTTGAAAAGAAAACATCAGAAAAAGTCTTGGTATTTGACCTTGGCGGTGGTACATTTGATGTTTCAATTCTTGAAATCGGCGACGGTGTTCACGAAGTTCTTTCAACTTCAGGCGATACGCACCTTGGCGGTGACGATTTTGACCAAAAGATAATCGATTGGCTCTGTGATGAATTTAAAAAACAAGAAGGAATTGATTTAAGAAACGACAAACAAGCAATGCAAAGGCTCAAAGAAGCGGCTGAAAAAGCAAAATGCGAATTATCAAGCGTTGTTCAAACAAATATCAATCTTCCTTTTATCACAGCTGATGCCACAGGGCCTAAACACCTTGATTTGAACCTAACCAGAGCTCAATTTGAACAATTGTCCCATGATTTATTGGAAAGATGTAAAGTTCCGGTTGAAAAAGCAATATCAGATGCAGGTATTTCAAAATCGGAATTAAATGAAGTTGTTCTCGTTGGCGGTTCGACTCGTATTCCTGCCGTTCAACAACTTGTTAAAGAATACACCGGTAAAGAACCAAACCAATCAGTAAACCCCGATGAAGTTGTTGCAGTAGGGGCAGCTATCCAAGCGGGCGTTCTGGCGGGTGAAGTTAAAGACATAGTCTTATTGGATGTAACACCTCTGACATTGGGTATTGAAACATTGGGTGGTGTGATGACTCCTCTGGTTCCAAGAAACACAACAATCCCTGTTTCAAAATCCCAAACATTCTCTACTGCGGATGATAACCAAACGGCAGTCGACATCCACGTCCTTCAAGGCGAAAGACCGATGGCAGGGGATAATAAATCTCTCGGTATGTTCCGCTTAGACGGTATACCGC
>CANQLJ010000002.1 GCA_947624685.1 Candidatus Gastranaerophilales bacterium
TGACATTTGAGTGCTGATAGATATATTGCGGGGTCAACTAAAAACCGTCTCCAGCACGGGATATGGGAAACAAATGTTCATCAGCCCAAAGTTTTTTTGCCCTAAGCGAACTTCAAAAGAAATCAGAGTCACTATTTCGCCGTTTGTTGTAATGGGTACGGAATGATAAGAGCTTGATAGCGCAACAAATTCCGATTTAACGGGAATTATCGTTCCCCAGGCTTCTTCAAGGACTTTGATTATTTTTTCGACAAATTTAATTGTCAACAGTTCTTCAATTTGGGTCAATTCCTTGCCATGGTCATTGACGACTCCGGCACCGCCCAGCATTCTATCCAATACGACAGCTAAAACATCGGGGCTCATGCCGATTGAAATTTCGCCCGAGAGAGGATTTAATTTAAAAATCATCGTCTGAACATGAGGAGGAATCGAGCAGAGGTATTCTTCATAGGTCAACTGATCGACAGATACGACATCAATTTCCACTTCCATTCGAAGATAGCCCGTTAAAATCGTTGCCAAATGTTTTGCAAAATCTCTGTGAATATCTTGCAAAGCTTTTAAGTGTTCTTTTGAAAACTTATCAGGACGCCTGAAATTATATAGCTTGCAGCCTCTTTTAAAATCTTCCGATATGGTTGCATCTATGTTAAATTCTTCCTGCGTTTGGGCCATATTATCGTCTATATTATCGTTTATGTTTGAATTATAGTTTTCCATTTTCTAAAAGCATGCTTTCTCATTAGAATCATACTATCGCTTTTTTGGTTTGTCTATCATATCTTAATATGAAATATTATTAAGATGAAATTTTATTTTGTCTGATTAATCATTGATTTTTGTGTTATTTTTAAATTATGTTTACCGGTTTGATTGAAAAAATTGCAAAAGTTAAAAAATTTTCTCACACTTCAAATGGCGCTGAAATTTTCTTTGAAGCGGATTTTGACGATGTTAAAATCGGTGATTCCATTGCAATAAATGGCGTTTGTTTGACAATGGAGAAAGTCTCAAATAATAATTTTAAAGCTTTTGTGATGAATCAGACTCTTAATTTAACAAACCTTAAAAACCTTAAATCGGGCGATATGATTAATCTTGAGCGGGCAATGAAATTATCTTCAAGGCTGGACGGGCACATTGTCTTAGGGCATATTGATTGCACCGCAAGTGTTTCAGATGTCATAGATGACGGCAAAAGCAAAAAAATTAAATTTAATTGCGACACGAAATATTTAATTGAAAGAGGTTCAATTGCAATTAACGGCGTAAGTTTAACGATATGTGAAGTTTTAAATGACGGATTTTGCGTAAGTTTAATCCCAACGACAATTGAAAACACAAATTTAAAAGACATTAAAAAAGGCGATTTAGTCAACATCGAATTTGATTTTTTTGCAAAATATGTATATAAATTTATAAATAACCGTGAAGGCGAGAGCGAAGGCGCTTCAAAAGCTCCGAAAGAAAGCAATATCACTCTTGAATTTTTAAAACAAAACGGTTTTTAGCCCTATAAAAAAATATTAATAAAGGAAAATAAAATGTTTGCAACCATTGAAGAAGCTTTAAATGACTATAAAAAAGGAAAAATAATTATAGTGGTCGACGATGAGGACAGAGAAAACGAAGGCGATATGATTTGTCCTGCCGACTTTGCCAACGGTGAAGTGATAAATTTTATGGCACAAAACGCCCGAGGGCTTATTTGTGTTGCAATAGACAGGTCCATTGCCAAAAGAATGCAGCTAAATCAAATGGTTGAACAAAACACCGAATCAATGAAAACAGCTTTTACTATCTCAATTGATGCCGATGAAAGATATGGCGTTACAACGGGGATTTCAGCTTATGACAGAGCAAAAACAATTGAAGTTTTAATTGATGAAAATTCAAAACCCTCTGACCTTAGGCGTCCGGGGCACTTGTTTCCTTGTGTTGCAAGAAGGGGCGGGGTATTGGAGCGCATCGGCCACACGGAAGCTACGGTTGATTTTTCAAAATTATCTAACCTCACTCCCGCGGGTGTTATGTGCGAAATAATGACGCCTGATGGGCATATGGCGCGAAGGGATTATATTTTGGATTTTGCAAAAAAACATAATATCAAAGTGGCGCTTGTGAAGGATTTGGTAAAATATCGAATTAAAAAAGATACATTAATTAAACTTGAAGCGAGCGCAAAATTGCCTACAAAATTCGGTAATTTCGTGATTTTAGGGTATAGAAATATCTTAAATAACTGCGAATATCCCGTCTTATTAAAAGACGATAAATCTTCTAAAGTGCCTCTTGTTCGGGTACATTCACAGTGTATGACAGGTGACATTTTCCACAGTCTTCGCTGTGATTGCAATTATCAGCTCCATAGTGCTTTAAAAATGATTGATAATTATGGCAAAGGAGCGCTTGTTTATATGAATGATCAGGAAGGGCGCGGAATCGGGCTTATTAATAAAATTAAAGCCTATGCCCTTCAAGACAAAGGTCAAGATACCGTCGAAGCAAATGTATCATTGGGTTTTGCGCCGGATTTAAGAGATTATGGCATCGGGGCGCAGATTTTAAGAGATTTAGGGTTTTTTAAATTCAATCTTTTAACAAATAACCCGACAAAAATTGTGGCACTTGAAGGCTATGGGCTTGAAATCAACCAAAGAGTGCCGATTGAACCGATAATCGACGATTACAACAAAAATTACATCAACACAAAAATTGAAAAAATGAATCATTTGATACACATATAAAAAATTTTTGTATTATAATTATCTGGAATTATTTGGACGAAAAATTCAGGCAAAAAATTTAGAAAACAGATTAAAAGCAGAAAGTAAAAAAAGGAATTAAAAAATGCAGGTTTCACATCAATGGCTATCGGATTTTGTTGATATAGATGACATTCAACCCTCTGAAATTGCTCATAAGCTCACTATGTCAGGGCTTGAAGTCGAAGAGGTCGAATATAAAAAACCTGCATTTACTAATATTATCACAGCGAAAATTTTAAAAATTGACGCGCATCCAAATTCCGACCATCTTCACCTTGTGACGGTTGATATTGGAAACGCCCAAAAAACGGTTGTTTGCGGAGCTCAAAATATTGAAGAAAACCAAATTGTGCCGTTTGCTTCAGTCGGCTCAAGTGTGTTGGATAGGAAAACAAAACAAACTTTCACATTGACGCCGGTTGAAATTCGAGGAGTTAAATCGGAGGGAATGCTCTGTTCGCAAGATGAATTGGGGCTGGATGGGCTTCAAAAGGAAGATGGGATACTTATTTTAAATAGGTTATTCGGTGAAAATATTGAGCTTGGAATTGATTTAAAAAAAGTTTTAAATATGGATGAAGAAATCATCTATCACGTTGCACCAACTGCCAACAGAGGTGATCAGATGAGCGTTATCGGGATTGCAAGAGAATTAAGCGCACTTTTTAACCGTCCGCTAAAACTTACAAAACCCATAGCGCACGATGAATTTTTAGGCAAAGCTGATTTTGAAGTCGAAATCAAAGACTATGAAGCTTGCAAATATTATAGTGTTGCAATTTTGAAGGATTTAAAAATTGCGCCTTCGCCTTCATACATCCAAAGAAGGCTTATTGCCTGCGGTATGCGCCCTATTAATAACATTGTCGATATTACAAATTATGTTATGCTTGAATATGGCACACCTCAGCACGCTTTTGATTATGATAAATTAAACGGCTATTTGTGCGTTCGCTACGCTCAAAACGGCGAAAAGCTTACTACAATTGACGGAGTCGAAAGAAATCTAACCGATAAAACCGTCCTTATTGCAACAAAAGAAAATCCTGTCTGCGCTGCGGGGGTTTTTGGAGGATTGAACTCTGAAATTGACGATAATACAAAAAACATCGCCCTTGAAGCAGCGTACTTTACATCCCACACAAACAGAAAATCCGCCCGCTCAATCGGCTATCATTCTGACGCTTCAAGCAGATACGAAAGAGGGATCGATATTGAAATGGTAAATGTCGCCTTGAATCGTTCGATTGAACTTTTGGAAAAATATGCCGGTGCTAAAATTATCGGTATTTCTAAAGTCGGAAACGACAAAAACGATGATGTTGAAATAACTTTAAGAGCAAGCGAAATTAAAAGAATCTTGGGGGTTGAGATTCCTCTCAATCGTTCGATAGAAATACTTCAAAAACTCGGCTTTGAGCTTTTGGGTAAAAACGAAACAGCGGCAAAATTTAAAGTCCCAAGCTATCGCTATAACGACGTCGAAAGAGAAATTGACCTCATTGAAGAAATTTCAAGAATCGAAGGTTTTGACATCGTTGCGCCCGAACTCCCTAATATTTCAGGCGGCGCCGATATAACAGATGATAGTAAAATCATAAAGATAGTGAACACCACAATGCTTTCTTACGGTTTTGACGAGATTATGACAAGTTCCTTAATCGGGCATAATTTGTGCAATTATTATCTTCAACCGCTGGATAATGAAAAAGCTATTAAGGTTTTAAATCAGCATAGTGAAGATTTTTCGATTTTAAGACAGGCGATAAACCCAAATATGCTTGAAGTAGCTAAAACTAACTTTGACAACGGCAACAAAAACTTTAGATTGTATGAAATCGGAAAAACATATATCCAAAAAACCGCGCCAAACTTAGACGACGCAGGAGTAATTGAGACAAGAAAGCTTGCAGGGTGCATTTTTGGCGATGTCAATAACAGTCTTTTGAATAAAAAACAAGCCGATTTTTATACCTTAAAAGGTGTTTTGGAATCTTTGTTTGAGAAATTAAATATCTCAAAAAGAGTTGTCTATAGCGCATTTGACGAAAATTCAGCTTTAAAATATCCTTTTTGCCATAGCGCACAAAGCGCAATCATTTCCATCTTGGGGCAAAAAGAGCCTATAGGCTTCATTGCAAGATTGCACCCCGTGCTAGAAGATAAGATGAAATTTAATCAAAAGTTTTATCTTTTCGAAATTGACCTTGATGCGATAATTGCTTGCGTTAATTTTAAAGACGCAAAATATAAGAAATTGGGCGTTTTTGGCGCCGTTCAAAGAGACATTGCTTTTGTTGCGCCAAAAGATTTAACAAATGAACAAATTGATAAGGTCATCAAAAAATCCGCCGATAAAAATATCTTTAAATCCGCAAAAGTTTTTGATATTTATGAAGGCGAAAACATCGAAGAAAACAAGAAATCTTTTGCATATAGAATAACTTTGCAGGATGACAATAGGACTCTGACCGATGAAATCATCCAAAGCGAAGTGAACAAGATTAAATCGGGGCTTGAAAAAAATATCATAGGTTTAAAAATGAGATAAAATTATTTATAAATATGCGAAAAATCGCTCCCGCAGAGTGTTTTAGTTTTGGGGGTTTTGAAGCTATGGGGGCTTTAGATACCCGTTAGTTTTTTAATCTCATCTTTCATTTGAGAAATCCTGTTTTTCATCTCATCGCCCGTGCGTTGGATGTTTTCGCCTGTTTTAAAATTGAGAGAATTATTTTTTATTGTTTCTATTTCCTCTTGGGCCTTTGAAATTATATCGAGAGTTTTTCTTATTATTGGCTCGTTTTGGTTCCTTTCGATGAGATTTAAAACCATTTTGAGCTTATATTTTGTTATTTTTTCGTTAAAATTTTTTGGGTTGGGCTTGTAAATAAAGAATAGATTGAATTTTCGCCCAATTTCTTCCAAATATTCCCTGCCATATTTTTGCAAACATTCCATATTAAAATTATAGTCGAAAAATATTTTGGCGGAAATTTTTTGTTAAAATTTGCTTGAAATTTCTGTTTCAGCGTTGTATTATAGGGCTGGACGTGCTTTACGGACAAGTTTTGTGGAATTTGTTTGTGGGGCTGTTGAAAATTGAATATCGTCTTGCCCGCGCATCTTGCCGAGCAGTCGATATAAGTTAAAATTGAATATATGTGCGCCTGTAGCTCAGCTGAAAGCGTGAGCCGAGGTGAAGCAAACGGCTTGCGTTGATGCTTTAGTCGTAGTTGAACGGTAGTGAAACGTACGAATAAAGTATGCGCAGATTGCGTAAGAAAATCCGACGCCAGTCGAGATTTTCAAGCAAGCCAGCTGCAAGACGATTGCGAAACCGAACGATGGCGACGTGCCCAAATGGCATTTCCAATCCGTAAGGCTCATTCTTCGCCAACGGATTGTGGGCATAGGATAATCGAGCAATGCGAAGCGACTTAGCGGAGCACTTGCGAGATACCCACAGGAGCCCTTGTTAAATGAAAATTGAATATGTGCGCCTGTAGCTCAGCTGGATAGAGTGTTTGGCTACGAACCAAAAGGTCGGGGGTTCGAATCCCTCCAGGCGCGAACTAAAAGCTCCCATCGAGGGAGCTTTTAATTTGGAGGGATTCTCACCCCAAGGGGTTCTCCCCTCTCGCAAAACTTACCCATCAGGGTAACTTTTGCTCGGCAGAGTCTCCAGGCGCGCCATTAAGAACCCTAAAAGGGTTCTTTTTTAATGGCGCAATCTGTCGGGATTGCAAGGTCAAGCCTTGCCCTCTCGAAAAATGCTCAATGGTTCGCATTTTTCTTCGGCAGAGTCAGCTGGTCTTGAGAAATTCTACGCCCTTAAAAGGGCTTGAATTTTATCCAAGCCTGCGCACACTTCATTCGTAATGCTCGATAAATCTCGCATACGACTGAAGCATCCAGGCGCGAATTATAAAAAGCCCTATACAATCAGGCTTTTTTAATGTTTTTTACTATACATTTATTGGCTGCTGATAAATTTAAAATGTATCTCAACCTTTAATGTTGGATGAAAAAAGCTAAATTGATAATATTAACCGCAAAATTTTTAAATGAGTTTCAACAAAAGAAATGTGATTAATTATTGTTTTAAGTCTTTTACTTACATCAAAAATTTGATATGATTTTACTATAAATTTTATGGGAACAATTTCAATGAAAAAAATTTTATTTTACACTTTATTTGCTTCGTTTTTATTCTTCAATTGCGCTATGGCGCAAAAATGCGATTTAGATAAATATCAAGCCAATGGACAAAAATATATTCAAGAAAATAAACTTGAGCAATTTATAAAAGAAACTAATGTATGTATAGCGCAATACCCTAATTTGGCAAATTTATACAACAACAGAGGGACTGCTTATAAAAATTTGAAAAAATATGATTTAGCCCTTAAAGATTTTACGCATGCTCTTGAACTTAACCCTGAATATGTATCCGTTTATTCAAATCGAGGCAATTTATATTTTGAAAACTTAAAATTTAAAGAAGCAATTGATGATTATACAAAAGCAATTAATTTAAAACCCGATTTTTATCCCCTATACGCAACGCGCAGTGTAATAAAGGCTTTTAATAAAGATTTTGCCGGCGCTAAAGCAGATAACAATAAAGCGCTTGAATTGGGGCTAAGCAAGCAAAGCTATAATGAAAACAATAAATTAATTAATGAATTAATGCAGAGGGCAAAAGTCCAAAGCTCAAACAAATAAAATTTATATATTTGATAATCGCAACAGATACATCTTTCACTTCAAAAGCTCTTCAAGCATTTGCGCCATATATAAAGGGATGTTATATAAATTGTCATCAACTTTATAAGAAGCTAAAGAAGTTCTAACTGCATACTTTGGGTTAAAATCTTTTCGATATTGAGCTAGGCTTTTTGCTTTTAGATTTATAGATGATTTAACTTCAATCGGGATAATATCATTATCTTTTTGAAGTATAAAGTCAATTTCGGCAACATTAGAGCGGCTTATCCAATAATTAATTGATTTATTTTGTTTATTTTTCAACTGTTGAAGTACATATTGCTCAGTTAGAGCGCCTTTAAATTCGCTAAAGATTTTATCACCGTCTATAATTGTTTTTGCGCTTAAATTTGACAACGCTCCCAATAAACCGACATCAAGAACATATAATTTGAATGCGCTTAAATCTTCATAAGCTCTAATTGGCAGTTCGGGTTTTGAAATTCTGTTAACTTTATATATTAAACCGCTATCTTTTAGCCAATTAATGGCTTCTTCATATTCTCTTGCCTTTGCACCTTGTTTTATTGCGCCATAAATAAATTTTTTATTTTCTTTAGCCAGTTGAGAAGATATTGAGTGCCATAAATATTTAATCCTCTGCGCCATTGCGCCTGAAGTATGTTTTGAAAAATCCTGTTCATAAGAATTTAAAATATTTTCTTGTAATTTTCTAACACTGTTATAATCTTTATTATCAACATATTCTTGAACAACTTCGGGCATTCCGCCAATATAATAGTAGTGTTTTAATAAATATATTAATTTATCTGAAAAAGGGGTTATTAATTCAAATTTTTCTTCTTCAAGAATTTTTCTGTATCTATTCTCGCCTATTGCATCTAAAAATTCAAAAAAAGATAATGGATAAAGCGTCATAAAATCAACTTTTCCAACGGGAAAACCCGTATCTTTATGAATAGATACTCCAAGCAAGCTGCCTGCAACAATAATATGATATTTAGGTGCATTTTCAAAAAAATATTTTAATGTAGTTAAGGCTTCAGGGCATTCTTGGATTTCATCTAAAATTATAAGAGTGTTATTCGGTTCTATTTTTATACCTGACGATAATTCAAGGGCTGATATTAATAAATCTACTTCAACCGTTTGAGAAAATGTATCTTTTAATCTTTTATTTCTATCAAAAGAAACATAGGCAACATTTTTATATTCAAGTTTTCCAAACTCTTTCATAATCCAAGTTTTTCCAACCTGTCTTGCACCTTGAATTATTAAAGGTTTTCTTTTTTTGCTGTTTTTCCATTCTATTAATTGTGAAACCGCATCTCTTTGCATTTTAATTTCCTATTTTACACAATTTTCTAACGAAAATTAAACATATTTTACACAATTTTCTAACGAAACTTGAATATATTTTACACATTTTTCTAACGAATGTCAATGCATTTTTACACAATTTTCTAACGAAACTGAATATGTTTTATCATTTCAAATTTTGCCGATTTTGAGTACAATTTTAAAATTCATTTACACTTATTCGGCATTTTTCTTATTTTACGGATTTTCCCGTTTCTTAAGCCTTTTTATTAAGGGTTTATCTAAACAAACAAAGCTATTTTTTAGGCTTGAAATTGATTTTTAGATTATTTATCTCCATCAAATATTTCTTTAAATCGCCGATGTTTTGGTTTTCTTTTGATAAATCCTTTGTTTGCGCCGAATTCATAAGCTCGTCTTTTGTCTTTTCAAATTCGGATTTATAGCTATCTTGATTCATCATTTTGTAAACCAATTCATCAACGCTTTTAGCTTGATAAGATGAATTGAGATTCAATATTTCCTGCTGTGTTTTACCCACAGGCAGCCTATAGAGCCATTTTAGGGTCTCTATATCGTTATTTGAAACATTAACAACGCCATATTCATGGGGTACATACATAATGTCGCCTTTGGTCTTAGAATGACCCAAACCGACGCTATGGCCTATTTCGTGGATTATTGTGTGGAAAACTTCGTTTTCATCCATATATTGATGATGGATAATGCCGTCAGACAGCCCAATTGAAAGCTCGGCCGAATAATATCTTCCCAATTTATCAAAATTGAATGTACAAGAGCCGAGAGACTTTCTATCCACCCTTTTCCATTCGACGTTGATATTAGAATCATAAAGATTCATCGTCCTTTCAAACGAAACAACTCCCCCTGAAAGCGTCTCCCAAAGGTTAAATCCGTCAATTATCATTTGAGTATATTTATATTCGTCACTCGCCCCAATTGATTTATACCAATTGAACTTGCCGATAAAAACCTTCAAGGGCATTACGCTTGAATCCCATCTGGCAAGTTTTCCTTTGTTAAATGAATCATTTATATAAGTTATGGTTTGCATATAAATATATAATATCATATAATAATATAAAGACCGAATATTTCTAAATAGGAGAGGGTAAATATTATGATGAATATGATGCAAGTGATGCAGCAAGCACAAAAAATGCAAAAGAAATTTAAAGAAGCCCAAGATGAGCTTGAAAAATCAGAAATCATTTCAAAAAGTGCTAATGGCGCTGTAGAAGTCGTTTTGACGGGTCAAGGAAAATTTAAAGCAATTAAGCTTAAACCCGAAGCAATTAACCCTGATAACCCCCAAAGCGTCGATATTGACAATGTCGAAATGCTTGAAGACCTTTTAACCCAAGCGTTTTTAGATGCAACAAAAAAAGCTTCCAATCAAATGGAAACAAAAATGAAAGCTATCACAGGCGGAATCTCAATTCCGGGGTTGTTTTAAAAATCCCGTTATCAAGGACTTATCTAAAAATTTTCTAAAAATTAGCCAAAACGGCAATAAAACAAAATAAAGCAAAATAAAATCTCGTGTATCAATTGATTTTGATTTCAATTTTTATGCGAGATTTTGTTTTGTTTAAAAGGCTATACTATGAAAAAAATATTTTTTCGCGTTTTATATATTTAAAAAGCTTTTTTTATAAATTATCTCCCCAAACCAACAATAGGTTAAATGTAAATGAAAATACAAAATCATATTTCAAATAATTCTTTTAAAAATTTATATAAAAAATCTGAAAACAAAAAGAAAAATTATCCTAAATTAAACAGCCAAAACAATTGCGCCGGTTTAATTAAAGCAGATTTATATCAAAAAGAAAAAATAAATCCAAATGACAAAAATGATATAGAAGACTTGATAAACTTGAAAAGCTTAAAGAGCAAGGCGCTTGATGAGATTTGCGAACTGATAAAATCTTATAAAAAAAATATCCATTCAAATATTTTTAGAAAATATGGTGTGATTTTAAAATTAAATAACATTAAACACACTCTCAAACATTCAAAAAGCGAAAAAGAGATTTTTTCAATTATGTCGTCGGGGTATTTTTTGTGCCCAAAAAAGGGCGATTTTGAGACGATTAATTTTTTGTTGAACGCAAAAAATGAAAACAATAAACGAAGATTTGCTCAATATGAGACAGATATTATTATGTGCTGTATGAAATCAAATAATATCGATATTATAAAAGAATTATTGAGCGCAAAAGACGAAAAAGGCGGCTGGAGGTTTAATTTTGATGATATTTATAATATTATAAAATCTTTTGAAACCAAGGAAAATATTGATGTTTTTTATAAATTGCTCAATTTTAAAGATGAAGACGGGTTTTATCGCTTCAATGCAAAAAATATTGCTAAAATCCTCGATAAAACCAATCCGCAAAACAAAACGCTGCTTGATTTTGTGCTTGAAATAAAAGATGAAGACGGAAATTATAAATTTAACAAAAAAATTCCTTTTATATTAAATTTTTCTTTGCCCAATCAACAACGCGCCATAAAGAGGCTTTTGGAGTTGAAAGAAATTAACGACAATTCGCAATTGATTTTTTGCGCTTCTCAAAACGATTTTAAAAACAGATTGATTATATCAAACCAATATCCTTCTTTGGATAATTCGCCTGATAACAATCAAAATAAAACAATCAAACAAACTATCGAGCTTGATGAATTCGGAAAAATAATAAGCAAAAGTAAAACCGAAATTTCTGAAGCAGACGGAAAAAAATATTGCAGATATTTTGATTCAAACAGATTAATGATTTTAAATCAAAATGATAAAAATGGCGATATAGTGTCTCAAATCGAACTAATAAACGATAAAACAAACGAGCCGAGGTATATTATCTTCACTCAACCAAGCAAAATTTTAGATGGCGCCTATGAAACGGGCCTTTATGACTTAAATGATTATGAAAGCGATATTGATGTCATAAAAGAAATTGAAGGGGGGTTATTAAATCCAAAAGAACGATTGTCATACGCCGGAAAAGACGGTGAAAAATTTTATTATAATCAAAACTATTTTTATAATTCAATAAATTCAAAAAGAACCTACATTGAAGCTCGAGACGAGAATAACGAAATAAAATCATACAGTTATCAATATAAAATAATTGATGAAAATCAAAAAACCCTGCTTGATTTAAACAGGTCTTGGCGGAAAAATCCCGATGGTTCAAGCGAGACAATTATTAACGGAAAGAAATATCAAGCGTTTTTTGATGATTCAACAATGGATATTTTAATAAAATCCGGCGATGATGAGACAAAAATCGAATTTGCAAATTTGGTTGTTCCTTTTGATGAATCGCAAAACCCGAAAATTAAATCCGATTTTGCCGATGAAATTTGTTATTATACAAAGCTTTTTAATTTTATTAAGAAGTTGAGTGCGGATGAGCTTTTGGTTATGGCAAAAAATGTCGATTTAATTGACTATGCCGATTCCATTGAAAAGAACTTGTTTAATGTTTCAAAAAAGTGCATTATGGTGTATTTTAACACCCAAGCGTTTTTACATGAGCTTGGGCACAGTATTGATTTTTGCCGGGTTCAAAAAGCGGATAAAGATAGCAAGTGCCTGATAAGTTCTGACCTTGAGCTTATTGAGATATATAAAAAAGAGGTGGAGGATTTTGTTTCGCTTCAGAGCGAAGGGGTGCAAAATATAATATCATATTTCCTGCAAAACGGCGGAAAAGACACAAAACAAAGCACGGGCTTATCCGAGCTTGTTGCGCAGACAAATGCGATTTTGGCCAATTGCTGTCATGATGAAATCGGGCTTCAAACAAGAAGCGAATATATTGTCAGATATTTTCCCAAAACAATTGCCAAAATAGCGCAGCTTTTGGGTTATGACGGTATCGCTCAAGCCGGTTCAATTGAATATTAATACTTTATTTTGTTTCTTCAAAAACGACTTTTTTCAAATTTTCCCAAATATCAGCGATTGTTTTATCTGCATCTATCTCTTTTAAAATCCCCAATTGCTTGAAATAGTCATATAAAGGCGCCGTTTCTTTTTCATACGTTTCAAAGCGAGCGCGAGCGGTTTGTTCGTTGTCGTCTTTTCGAATTGTGAGCTTTGTGTCGCAAATGTCGCAATAGTCCATTATCTTTGGCGGATTTGAAATTAAATTATATATTGTTCCGCATTTTGGACAAGAGCGCCTGTTTATGAGCCTTTGGATGAGTTTTTCATTATCTATATCAAAATATATTGCAAGCGCGTCATCTTTAAGATTGAACGTTCCAAGTTCATCCATAATCTTTTCTAATGCGTGCGCTTGTTCTACCGAGCGCGGGAAACCATCCAATATATAGCCGTTTTTGCAATCGTCTTTTGATAATCTGTCTTTGATGACGCTTGAAACTACCTCCAGTGGCACCAAAAGACCTTTATCAATGTAGCTTTTGGCGATTCGCCCGAGTTCACTTTCGTCTTCAATGTTTTTTCTCAAAAGCGAACCCGTGTCGATATGAGATATTTCAAGTTTATTAGCCAGTTTTGAAGTTTGAGTACCTTTACCCGAGCCCGGAGGGCCTAAAAATATAAATACTTTCTTCATTTTTTATCCTTTTTATTGTTGCAAGAAACTTTCATAATTTTTTGCCAACATATGAGTTTTGATTTGATTGATAAAATCAAGTGCAACACCGACAAGGATGATAAGGCTTGTCGCGCCGATTCCTTGGAATGTTGTGATGTTTGTAACTTTTGTTGCAACGGTCGGTATCATTGCGATAATACCCAATGCCAAAGCACCAATTAAAGTAATTCTTGTTAAAATTTCGTTTAACTTGTCAGCTGTGGGTTTTCCGATTTTGACACCCGGAATTGCCGAACCGTATTTTTTTAAATTATTTGCAATTTCTTTTGGCTGCATCGAAGGGATGATTGAAGCATAAAAGAAAGTCAAAGTTACGATTAATACAAAATAAATTATGTAATAACTCAATGAACCCGCGTTAAACAGCGATGTTAAGCCTTCCAATAATTTTGCAACATAGATATTTTGGATGTTTAAATCCATTTTGTCAATCAAACCGACAATCGTTGCCGGGAACAACAAAATTGCAATAGCAAAGATAATCGGCATAACCCCGCCGGGGTTTAATTTGAAGGGGATGTTTGTGTTTTGTCCGCCGTAGATTTTGTTGCCGACTTGGCGTCGAGCCGAAACTATCGGAACTTTTCTTGCCGCTTCGTGCAAAATTATGATGAACACTATTGTGAACAAAAATATCACAATTAAACCCAGAAGCCCGATTTGGTACATTGAACTTTGGCTGACGAGTTGAGCGGTTCTGCTACAATATTGAGGAATCCCCGCTATGATACCGACGAAAATCAGCAATGATGCGCCATTTCCGACACCTTTTTCGGTAATAAGCTCGGCAAGCCACATAACAATTACCGCTCCGGCTGTCAGAGAAAACATTGAGCCCACAAAGAACATAACGGGATTAACGCCCGTCAGAAGTGCATTTGTGATTTTTAAAAGCGCGAAAGCAAAGACAAACGATTGAAACAGAGCTAAAAACACCGTGAAAACTCTTGTCAATTGCTGAATTTTGCGCCTGCCGGCTTCGCCGTCTTCTTTTTGTGCACGCTCCAATGAAGGGATAACAACCGCCAATAATTGCATTATGATAGATGATGTGATAAACGGGCCGATACCTAAAGCAAAGATTGAAACCTTACCCAAAGCGCCCCCTGAGAACATATCCAAAAAGCCAATTAAGTTGTTTCCGCTTGCAAGAGCTTGGAATATGCTGCTATTTATGCCGTAAATCGGCAATTGTGCGCCAAATCTGAACAGGGCAATGATGGCGAAAGTGAATATAAGCTTTTGCTTTAATCCGCTTGAGCGCCAGCTTGCCATGAGATTTTGCATAACTTTATCCGAGTTGATATTTTGTTGCATTATACTAATTCTGCCTTTCCGCCTGCTTTTTCAATTTTTTCTTTTGCTTGAGGAGTGAAATAGCTTGCTTTCACGGTAATTGCTTTTGATATTTCACCATTTCCAAGCACTCTTAAAGCGACAGCGGAAGAATGAGCTTTTTTGTTTTCTTGTAAATAAATTAAATCAACCGTTTCCGTGTTTAATTTATCTAATTGAGAAACGTTGATTGAAGCACTAACTTCTCTAAATTTGTTTTTGAAGCCTTTTAATTTCGGCATTTGACGATATGAGGGCATTTGTCCGCCTTCAAAACCGCGTTTGTGGGAATTTCCGGAGCGTTGTCCTTCACCGTTATTGCCGCGGCAAGCTGTTTTACCATGACCCGATGCAATACCTCTGCCTTTGCGTTTTTTGGCATGCGTTGCGCCTTGCGCGGGTTGTATATCTTCTAAATTTAACATTTTATGTGCCTTCCTAAAATTTTATTATTCTACGATTTCAACAATGTGTGATACTTTATTTACCATACCAAGAATAGTTTTTGAGTCTTCATGTTCAACTATTTGGTCTTTTTTTGTTAATCCCAAAGCACGAAGAACTTTGATGTGTCTGTCATCTTGACCGATTGTGCTTCTTATTTGTTTTATTTTAATTTTAGCCATTTTTTAAATCCTTAAATTATTTTTGTCTTAACATTTCTTTTACGCTGATTCCGCGAACGGCCGCAACGTCTTTGAATTTACGAAGTGTTTTTAGAGCGCTCAATGTAGCGTTTGCAGCGTTGAGCGGAGATTTAGAACCTAATGATTTTGAAAGAATGTTTTCAACGCCCGCAAGTTCTAATACCGCACGAACCGCACCACCGGCAATAACACCGGTACCTTTTGAAGCGGGTCTTAAGATGACCGAACCTGCGCCTGATGTACCTGTTACCATGTGGGGAATTGTTGCGTTATATAAAGGAACACTGACAAGGTTTTTTCTGGCGTCCGCTACCGCTTTTTGAATTGCGATAATGACTTCGGCAGCTTTTGCAACGCCCATGCCGACTTGTCCTTTTTTATTTCCGACAATCACGATTGCTCTGAATGAAAGTTTTTTACCGCCTTTAACAACTTTTGTTACTCTGCGGATTTGAACAACTTGTTCTTTCCATTCGGATTCAACGGGTTCAACTGTTTCAATTTTTCTTCTTCTTGATTTTCTTTGAGGTTTTTTTTCTTCTTGAACAGAGGATTCTTGCGAAGATTCTTCTTCAACGACAGCGTCTTGAGCTGTTTGTTCTTCGTTTGAAATTTCTGTTTCTTGGATTTCTTTGTTTTCTTCCACGTTTATTACCTTTCTTAATGATATATTTTCTTTGTTTGTGTTTTTATCTTTTTATTTTATTAAATAAAAAGTACGAAAAAATAGTAGGTACGAAAAAACGAACACCAAAACTGCTTTTGACTTAAAAGCATGATTTTTATGTTCGATGTTGGGATTTCTGACAAGACTATTCTATTATATAAATATTTTTTTGCAAGAATATTATTATATTTCTTAATAATTAATTTATAATTTTTCACATGCTATAATTTGACTATGAACGATTTTATTGAAATTTATAAAGCCAATCAGCACAATTTAAATAACGTTGATTTAAAAATCCCAAAAAACGAGCTCACCGTATTCACCGGCGTCTCGGGCTCGGGCAAAAGCTCTCTTGCTTTTGATACTATATTCGCCGAAGGCCAAAGAAGATACGTTGAGAGCCTCTCGACCTACGCTCGCCAGTTTTTGGGGCAAATGGATAAACCCGATGTTGAGCGCATCGATGGCCTTAGTCCTGCCGTTTCAATTGATCAAAAATCAACTTCCAATAACCCCCGCTCAACTGTCGGAACAATAACCGAAATTTACGATTATCTGAGGCTTTTATATGCCAGAGCAGGCGTTGCACATTGTCCGAAGTGCGGAAATGTCATAACTCCTCAAACAATTGATGAAATAGTTGAAAAAATAATGTCGCTTAAGGAAGGAACAAAAATTCAGCTTTTATCGCCAATAGTCAGGGCTAAAAAAGGCGAATACAAGCAGATGCTCTCGGGGTTACTGTCCGAAGGCTTTATAAGAGTGCGAATAGACGGAAAAATTTATAATCTTGAAGAAGATGAAATTGAACTAAATAAAACCCAAAAACATTCTATAGAAATCGTTGTGGATAGAATTATTGTTAAAGATAGCGCTAAATCAAGAATCTTTGATTCCGCTCAAACGGCTCTTGTGCGCTCTGACGGGCTTTTGATAGTAAATAAAATCGAAAATAACGAAGATATTATCTTTAGCGAAAAACTCGCCTGCCCTAATTGCAACATAAGTTTTGAAGAATTAACCCCCCGCTTGATGAGCTTTAACAACCCGCAAGGAGCATGCCCCGTTTGCCACGGGCTTGGCGCAAGCTATGAAATTTCGCCCAATCTTGTCGTACCCGATACCGACAAATCACTTAAAGACGGTGCGATATATCCTTGGGCAAGGACGCAAAACCCATACTACAGCGATGTTTTAAAAAGTGTCTGCGAACACTATAATATCGATTTTGAAGCTCCTTTTAAATCCCTAACACCCGCTCAAAAAGGGATAATTTTGTATGGAAACGGTGATGAGAAAATAAAATTATATTATGCCGACTTTGGCACAAAACACTATAGAACGCATCTTATGAGCTATATGGGGGTTATTCCTTATTTAACAAAAAAATATGAATCAGATTCAGATATTGTTCGAGCAGAAATTGAAAAATATATGATAACAAACCCCTGCAAAGCTTGCGGGGGCGGCAGGTTGAACCCTTTTGCGCTCAGTGTTAAAATAAATGAAAAAAATATCTTTGAATTTTGCTCGATGTCGATTTTAAAAGAATATGACTTTATTCAAGAGCTTTATTTATCACTTGACGAATTTAAGTTAAAAATCGCTCATCAAGTGCTTGATGAAATCAGGGCAAGGTTAAAATTCCTAATTGACGTGGGGCTCGGGTATTTGACTCTTGCTCGAAGCGCCGGCACTCTCTCGGGCGGCGAAGCGCAAAGAATCCGCCTTGCAACTCAAATAGGAAGCGGATTATCGGGTGTTTTATATGTTCTTGACGAACCTTCTATCGGGCTTCATCAAAGAGACAATGATATGCTCATTTCAACGCTTTTGAAGCTTAGAAATCTCGGAAATACGCTTATTGTCGTGGAACATGATGAAGACACAATGAATAATGCCGACTATATCGTAGATATCGGCCCTTATGCGGGAGTTAAAGGCGGAAATATTGTGGCCAAAGGGTTGCTGGAAGATATTAAAAATACCCCCGAATCTTTGACGGGGCAATATCTTTCGGGCAAGAAAAAAATCGAAGTTCCTAAAAAAAGAAGAAAAGGAAACGGGAAATTCCTTGAAATTAAAGGAGCAAAATTAAACAATTTAAAAAACATTGATGTCGATATACCATTGGGAAAAATTGTTGCTATAACAGGCGTTTCGGGTTCGGGGAAGTCTACTTTAGTACAGGATATTATCGCTCAATACGCTCGCCACGAGCTTTTAAGAAGCAAACCAAAGCCTCAGGGTGTTGATATCATAAATGGTTTTGAAAATATAGATAAATTAGTTGTGGTAGACCAATCGCCCATCGGAAGAACGCCAAGATCTAACCCTGCAACATATACAGAAGTCTTTACCCACATTCGAGAGCTTTTTTCTCAAACTCCGGAAGCCAAAATGCGAGGCTATAAACAGGGCAGATTTTCATTCAACGTCAAAGGCGGAAGATGCGAAAAATGCTGCGGCGACGGAGTTTTAAAGATTGAAATGAACTTTTTATCCGATGTTTATGTAACATGTGACGTTTGTAAAGGCAAAAGATATAATCAAGAAACACTTGAAGTTAAATACAAAGGAAAAAGTATATCGGATGTGCTTGATATGAGCGTGGCTGAGGCGCTGGAATTTTTCCAAAACGTTCCAAAAATAGCGACAAGACTTCAAACGCTCTATGATGTCGGGCTTGATTATATTAAGCTCGGTCAAAGCGCAACGACACTTTCAGGGGGCGAAGCCCAAAGGGTCAAACTGGCGCTTGAATTAAACAAAAGAGCGACGGGAAAAACCTTATATATCTTAGATGAACCATCAACGGGGCTTCATTTTTATGACATTGATAAATTAATGAAAATGCTCTCCCAGCTTGCCAATAGCGGTAATACCGTTTTAATTATCGAACATAATATGGATATAATAAAGTGCTCGGATTGGATAATCGACCTTGGGCCCGAAGGCGGAGACGGCGGCGGAGAAGTGGTTTTCAAAGGAACACCAGAGCAAATAATTAAAGATGAAAAAAGTTACACGGGAAAATACTTAAAAAAATATTTAATATAATAATTTTATGGTAAAATAATTCTCAAAAGCACACAAAAGAGCAGAGGAAAAGTTATGAAAAATTTGGAAGATATTGAAAAATTGCACACTTTAAGACATTCTTGTTCGCATATTATGGCGCAAGCGGTTCAAAAATTATACCCTAACGCCAAACTTGCGATAGGCCCTGCTATTGAAAACGGTTTTTATTATGATTTTGATATTGAAGGTGTTACTTTAAGCGAAGAAAATTTTAAAGACATCGAAAACGAGATGAAAAAATTAATCTCTCAAAACTTAACTTTTGAAAAATATGTTATACCCGATGTTCAAAAACAAATTGATGAATTTAAAGCTCAAGGTGAAATTTATAAAGCGGAATTATTGGAAGAACACAAAAACGACAATCCCACTTTATATTTAACAAAAGATAAAGACGGAAATGTGCTTTTTAACGACCTTTGCTCTGGTCCTCATATAACTTCAACCAAAGAAATCAAGGCTTTTAAATTATTAAGCGTTGCAGGAGCATATTGGAGAGGCAACGAAAAGAATAAAATGCTTCAAAGAATCTATGCTACAGCATTTGCGACAAAAGATGAGCTTGATAATTACATAAAACAAGTTGAAGAAGCAAAAAAAAGAGACCATAGAAAATTAGGCGCTCAATTGGATTTGTTTTCTGTTAGAGACGAAATAGGAGGCGGTCTTGTTCTTTGGCATCCTAATTTATATACCGTTAGAGAGCAAATTGAAAACTATTGGAGAGAAGAACACAGAAAAAGAGGCTATGTCATCGTTCAAACTCCGCAATTGGCTAAATCAAAGCTCTGGGAATTGTCGGGGCATATTGACCATTATAAGGAAAATATGTTCTTTATTCAAAAAGGCGATGACAGCGACGAACAATATATCGTAAAACCGATGAACTGCCCCTTCCATATCCTTATTTATCAAGCACAGAGACACTCTTATCGTGACCTTCCTCTTAGAATGGCAGAATTGGGAACGGTTTACCGCAGAGAAAAATCAGGAGCATTGTCTGGGTTAACTCGTGTTCAAGGGTTCACTCAAGATGATGCCCATGTTTTTTGCACTCCGGAGCAGCTTGTCGATGAAATCAACGCTATAATTGATTTTGTATCAGATACGATGAAAATATTCAATATGAGCTTCGAAGTTGAATTATCCACCCGCCCCGAAAGTTATGTCGGCGATCTTAAAAACTGGGAATTGGCTGAAAACGGGCTTAAAGAAGCAATGGATAAAAGAGGCATGGAATATGAAATAAATGAAGGCGACGGCGCTTTCTACGGCCCCAAGATTGATTTTAAGGTAAAAGACGCTATAGGAAGAACCTGGCAATGTGCCACAATTCAATTGGATTTCAATTTGCCCGAAAGATTTGATATAAAATATCAGGATAAAGATGGCGTCTTAAAAACTCCTGTTATGCTTCATAGGGTAATATTCGGTTCAATGGAAAGATTCCATGGAATATTAATAGAACACTATGCGGGAGCTTTCCCTGCATGGCTTGCTCCAAATCAAGTTGCGCTTGTTGCAATCGCTGATAGGCACAACGATTATATGGAAAAAGTTTATAAAAAACTTCGTGAAAATAACATTAGAGTAATCTTTGAAGAAAAATCAGAGTCAATGAACTATAAAATCAGAGATTATCTTCAAAATCAAAAAGTGCCCTATGTGCTTATTGCAGGCGATAAAGAACTTGAAAACGGCAAAGTTTCGATAAGAAAACGAGGTGTCGGTCAAATTGGCGAGATGACAATAGAAGAATTTATTGAAAAATTGAAGCAAGAAATTGATTCAAAAGGGAAAGTTGAAATAAAATAAAACGAAACAAAAAAAGGGCCAAATAAAAAAAATAACAAAAAGCGTACCATATATAAAATAGGTACGCTTTTTTGCTACTATGTGTTATTTAACCGATTTAGCGATTTGAGCGGTAATATCTATGTCATCTCGTGCATACAAAACGGCGTTTTTATTTAATACAATGTCATAGCCTTGTTTTTTTGCTTCTTGAATCAAAGTCGATGAAATATTTTTATCAATTTGATTTAGCTTATTTGTATAATCTTCTTGAATTGCTTTTTTCTTCTTTTCAAGTTCTTCATCATATTTTTTGGCCAGTTTCATCTTTGCTTCGGGTGTTTTTTGTTTGTCAATATCCGCTTTTGCCGATAAAATCCATTTTTGAAGCTTATCTAAATTATTTTCGCGCTCTTTTTTTAATGCCATAAACTGCACGGATTTAGATAAAACATTATTTACATCAACAAATGCGATTTTTGATAAACCCTCTGAGAGTGCGAAATTGTGCATATTAAACCCAATTACAAGCATCAAAAGATATAATATCGCGCAATTTACGCAATTCAGATTATTTTTTATTTTCTTTTTCATCCTATTTTTCCTTGTTTATTTTGCTAAACCGTCATATTTAATGTTGTTTAATTGAATTTGCGCTTTAGCTAAAGCAGGTTTTAGATTATTTGTTTGTTTGATGGGTTGACCCGATTTACCAAAAGTGAATGAAACGCCTGCTTGAAAGCCGATGCCGTTGCGGCCGCCGGAAGTGATATATGTTTGGATAAATCCTGTCAATCTTTCGCCCCATGTTTTTCTCACGCCAAGGCCATATTTAACAAAAGGTTTAACGCTTAATTCGGGTAATGTAGCGTCGGACGCGGTAAATTTTGTTTTATCCATAACATTCCAAATGACGCTTACGCCCATATATGGCTGCCATCCGTTTTTGAGATTTCCGATAAATTTAACTCCAGGTTCAAATGTAATAGCGTTTAATACGCCGGGGTCAACTTTGATACCTGATGAAGTTGTGTAATCAAAAGTATTAACAAATGAATAAGACATCATAAAATTAGGTTGAATTATGAATTTACCGTCTTTAAGCTCCCAATTATATCCTGTTTTAGAAGCAATACCCGCCATAAGCAAAGTAAAATCATCATCTCCATACATTGTGTCGGCTTTGGCTGCGTTTGCTCCCGAGTTAATCGTTAAACCCGTGAAAAAATCGCCTTTATATAGCATACCGACCAAGCCCAAGGTGCCGCCGTTTTGATTAATGCCGATTCCGTCATAAGATTGGTGAGAGCCGTTATATCCGATGTATGCGCCCCACATAGCGTCCCAGCCGTTTTTAAGTTCATACATTTCGCTTTCTGCGCCAAAATATGTTCCATAAGCGACGTTAGATACTTTTGGGCCGTTTTTCAATCTGACACTTTCAAATGTTGCATAGGGTCTAATCCACGCTGCGTTATCGTCATGGGTTGTTCCTGTCGGGTCAAAGATATAATTTCCGTTCTTTGAAGCATATTTATTTCTCAATTTCAGCGCCATTCTTTCTTTTCTTGTCATAAGCATATACATATCCATATTTCTAAACGCTTCATCAAAAGAATTTAATTCGTTTAAATATCCGCCCATTTGCGCTGCGACTGCTCCTGCCATAACTGCGGGGTTGAAATCTTTGTAGCTGTTTCCTGTCGGATTAAAGCTTATACCATCTGATGAACTTGTTGCTTCAAGCCATCTTAGGGGCGATAGAGCTCTGTGGCTCACGCCTTCTTTAATATTAAGACCGTTTCGAAGTCCCATATTCTTTGCCAATTCTTCTTTTGAGAAAAATCCTTTGCTAACCAATGTATCGGGGATAAAATTAAAATCTTCTAAAGTCACGCTGCCCATAGCCCAAAGTTTATCTGTTTGGCCTGTGGCAGAGCTTAAATCGGTTGCGACTTTGCTTCCCCCATATACAATAGCTTTATTGCTTACATCGTCAAATTGACCGTTTGTTAAATCCAGATGTCCCCCTTTTATATAAATGTAGGAGTCATCTAAGTTTGAATTTGCGCCTAAATGGAGTGTACTTTGGCTATCAACGGTAATTGTTCCATTTGAAACGGTTCCGTCATTATATAATGTCGAACCGCTATTAACGTTTGTCGTACCCGTGATTGTGCCGTTTGAATTATTGTTTAAATTGGCATTATTTTCCATTGTCGCATCTTTTACGGTTCCGCTATTGTTTACATTAGAAGCGTCTGCTTTAAGTTTTTTTACGTTTCCTTGGTTATTAAATGTTGAACCACTCTGTAAATCAGCAGAATCTACCGTCCCTTTTTGCAAATTGTTTACGGTTGAATTTTGTGATGTAAGTTTGCCGATGCTGCCTTCGTTATTAATTGTTGTACCTTCGCTTAATTTTGCGCCTCCCAAGCTTGCACCATTGGCGTTATTTATAGTACCGCCTTTTGAATTTATTCCGATGCTTAACCTGCCTTCATTATTAAAAGTAGCGTTTTCATTTTCTACTTCATTAAATATGGTTGATTTGTTATTAAAAATACCGCCATCTTTGTTTGCAACTTTACTATTTATCTCGCCTTCGTTGTTAAATATCGCTCCGTTTTGATTTGTCACTTCGTCTGTTATTGTCGCACCTTTTTTATTATTAAATGTTGCATTGTCGTTTGTGACTTTACCGGTTATTTTAGCGCCTTCTTCGTTATTAAATACGGCTGCGTTTTTGTTTTGGACTTCTTTTGCTGTGGCACCTTTTTTATTATTAAAAATACCGCCATTTTCATTTGTTACTTTATCAACTTTACCTTTATTATTGTTATTTACAACACCCGAATCATTAACCAAATCACCTGAAATTGAACCGTTATTTTCGATTTTCCCGCCTTTTTTGTTGGTTAATTTGCTATTATTGTTATTTTTAAAAGTGCCGTTATTTGTTAATATACCTGAGTTTTCAAATGAGCCGTTATTTTCTACCGTGCTATTTTGACCTACGGTAAAAGTTCCGCTTGATTTAGCTGTTCCTGAATTAGAAAAAGTAGCGTCATTAGAAACAGTGAATTCGCCTGTATTATCAAATGTACCATTTTCCTCATTAGTTAAGCCTCCCGTGTATCTTCCTGAATTAGAAAAAATACCGCTGTTTGTAATAGTACCTTCATTATTAAA
Organism: Candidatus Gastranaerophilales bacterium; assembly: GCA_947624685.1. Classification (GTDB taxonomy): domain Bacteria; phylum Cyanobacteriota; class Vampirovibrionia; order Gastranaerophilales; family Gastranaerophilaceae; genus RUG14156. The sequence goes on from CANQLJ010000002.1 coordinate 24,197, forward strand.
TGTTGCCGAATTTAAAAACTTTGCGCTATTTTCTATAGTTATTGAGCTTTGGTTATCAAAAGTCGAGCCGTTAGAATTTTCTAATACATCATCTATAGTGACTTTTGTTTGGTTTGTAAATTTTCCGCCGCCGACGTTTTTAAGTGAGCCTTTGAATTTATGGCTCCCGATGCCGCTACTTAATGTAGTGGAGCCGGTACCTGCGTTTGTGATGCTTCCTGTGCCCTTGCTGCGTAATGTGACAGTATGATCTTGAGTGTCATTAAACACATCGCTATGTACGTTTGCCAATACAGGCAAAGCATATTGTGCGCTAAAGCACACTAACAGCGTACTTGCCAACAAAAAATTTTTCTTTTTCATAATTTCCCTCTTAATTCCTGAACGTAATTTTTTATGTGAAACAGATTAGCATAAAAAATTAAAAGTATCAAGAGTCTGGTAGTTTATTTTAAAAAATACCAGATTGTACTGTTACATTTTTTTATCCCACCTTTTAGAATAAACAGGATGGTAAAATATGAATAACGATAATACTTTTGGCAAAAAATTAAAACAAATCAGAAAGGCAAAGGGCTTAACTCAAGAAAAGCTTGCAGAACTTGCCGGGGTGCACGAAAAGCACATATCAAAACTTGAATTAGGCACATATAAGCCAAGTTTCGCCACCCTAAGCAAGGTATTAAACGCACTGGATCTGGAAGTTGACAAAGTCGGACTTGACTTTAAAAAAGTATCAGAAAAAGATAACCCGTTTTATATAAAATCTTTACAAATTTTAAATAATGCAACCGAAGATGAGCTTGAATATTATTATGGCTTTTTAAAACAGGCGCAAAAAGGCGCCGATGTTTTTGGCGGTAGACAATGTTCGCATAAATCTGATAGTATATAAAAGAAAAAAATGTTAAATTTCCATTCACAAAAATTTCTTATATGATATAGTAATTTTATTAAGGAATCATGTTATGTATGAAGTTAAGGTAGAGACAAGTTTTTCTTCCGCCCATCATTTACTTAACTATAAAGGTAAATGTGAAAATCCTCACGGGCATAATTGGAAAGTCGAAGTCATTGCAAGGGGCGGAAAACTCGACAATTCCAATATTTTAATTGATTTTAAAGTCTTAAAAAAGACGGTTAATGAAATAATTGATTATCTCGACCATAAAGACTTAAATGAGCTTAAAGAATTTAAAAATCAAAGCCCGAGCTCGGAATTTATCGCAAAATTAATCTATCAAAAAACAAAAGAAAAAATCAGCCAAATTCAAAGAGTGAATGTCTTTGAGACAGCTACATCTTGCGCAAGCTATTTTGAGGATGAAGAAAAATAATGCAGATTTTAGGCGCGGCAATAACGGGGTTTATTCAAGGCTTGAGCGAATTTTTGCCCATCTCAAGCTCTGCTCACATTGTTTTTTCAAACTGTTTATATAATTTAATAACCCACGCAAATTTATCCGACATTTCGAAACAGGAAGAAATTTTCTTTGATATTATTGTTCATTTAGGGACATTATTTGCCGTTATTATCTATTTTTTCAAAGATTTAAAAAATATATTATACGATTTTTTAAAAGCCATCCAAAAAAAAGACCCGACTGATAAAAATTTTAAACTTGTAAATTATATTATTTTAGCCACCTTTATAACGGGGCTAATCGGAATAATTATTAAACCTTATGTCGAAAATCTAATCGAGAACCCGAAATACGTCTGCTTTTTCCTTTTTGTGACAGGGGTGATTTTGCTTTTGAGCGAAAAATTTTATAAAGGAGATAAGGAAATATCTCTTAAATCCGCGCTATTAATTGCGATTGCTCAAGGATTAGCCGTGTTTCCGGGGTTTTCAAGAAGCGGACTTACGATTTCTATGGGACTTTTTTTGGGGTTAAATCGAATTGAAGCCGCAAGATTTTCTTTTTTGATGAGCATTCCCGTTATTTTTCTTGCTTCAATGGTTTATCCCATATTAGAACTTGATTTTTCTCAAATAATGAATTTTAATTTAAAAGCGATATTTATAGGCTTTTTAGTCTCGTTTGTCGTCGGATATTTATGTATTAAATATTTTATGAAGCTTTTGGGCTTGTTAAGCTTAAGAATTTTTGGATACTATTGTTTGTTTGCGTCGGTTTTGATGTTTGCACTATTTCAATTCTTTTATCATCAGTAATATCTAAATTATCTTTGTCGGGCAAATTTGAGATATATTTTATTGCCGTTTCGTCTTTATCAAATGTGAAATGTTCAACTTCTTTTTTAGGCGCCATTTTAGGGTATTCCCCGTCATCCATCATGACAAATTCATCATAAATCGCATCATATAAAATATCTTCCCTCGGGTTATCTATGTCGATTTTTGTTTTAACACCTTTTTTATCTATATAATATAATTCTAATAATTCGCCCTTGTCGTTTGTTTTATAGCTTAAGCCGCTTGTAAACAGTAACCCCGGTGTACCTTCGGAGGAATTCAAAGTCTCCTTGCAAGCTTGTTTAATTGCTTCGACGACTTGTTTTTGGGTGACTTTTGTTCGAATGAGCTTATTTTTCATAGGTACGGATTCGCTTACGTCTCTTTGGGTCAATTTTCCTTCTTGAGGAACCTTTCTTACGTTAGCTGCGTTCATAAGCGCAATATCGGAGTTAAAATGTGCCCTCATTGAATCCACAATCAAATTTGCCCAGGCATGGGGAGTGTTTCTTCTGTTTTTGGGCATCGGTTGAATCGATTTAATATTTGCAATTTGGGGGCTTTTTCCGAGCTTTTGGTCTTTAATGTATTCTATAGTGGGGCTTTTTTTGCCGTTTGTAGAATATAATTTGTTGATGATATTGGTTAATATTCCGTCATTGTCAAATTCGACATCCAAAATGCCGTAGTAGTTGCCGTTTTCGCCTGCTTGGGTAATGATTACGGGTTCATTTGACTTTGAATTAACGAGATTATAGTCTTTTTTGCTGCCGTCAACAACGCTATGAGTGTGTCCGCCGATTATTATATCTATACCATCGAGGTTTGAGGCCATTTTTTTATCCATGTCAAAACCGCTGTGGGATAATAAGATGATTCTGTTTATTCCTTGTTTTTTAAGTTCATCTATTTGGTTTTGTAAGGCAATGATTGTTTCATCAAAATCCATCACATCAATATCATCTTGGACGGATTTTTTTGTACAGGATTTAAAATCCAAGGGCATTGTGCCTAAAAAGGCATATTTTACGCCATCTTGTTCTTTAATAATGTATTTTTTTACAATATCATTTAAAGGATTATCGGAATCAAATTTAGCGTTTGTTGCAATAAAATTGATTTTTTTATCTTTTAATTCATCGTCAAACCCTTGGGAGCTTGCGTCAATTTCGTGATTTCCAACGGCAGAAGCATCAAGCGACATTATATTTTGCATAACATTTAATATAAATTCGTTTTTTTGCTCGTCCGCGCCTGAAACATTGTCCCCTGCGCTTAAAAGGAAATGTGCAGAGTCTTTTTTTTGATTTTTGAAAGCTCGCGCCGCTTCCATAACGCCGTGCATTTTGTCGCTGTTTCCGTGGATGTCGTTACAGTACCAAATGGAGAGCTTATTTGAACGATTTTTGTTGTTATTGCCTGTAATCGCTTTAAATCTGTTAAAACTAATTGTATTTAGGTTTATCATACTTCCACTAAAACGTATCAATATAAAAAATTGCTCATGTTTTAAGTTTTTTTAATATATTAGGTTGATTTAATCATAGCTCAATTTAATTATACTTTAAAATATTAGAATTGGGGAAAATTATAAACAAAATGATACAAAATAAGAAAAACCTTAAACAAAAAAAAGCTTCTCTTGAGGTTGTAAAACCAATCAAAACAAAGCCATATAATGATATTGATTTAAACAATTGGAAATTGTATGAAAACATAAAAACAGGGACTTGGTGGGAATTTCCCGCTCGCGAAAAGAAAAACGGCCACAGCTATGACTACCACGGAAACTATATTCCCCAAATCGCAACCCAATTAATTGAAAGATATACTAAACAAAACGACATTATTTTAGATTTATTCTTTGGCTCGGGTACTACCGGTATTGAAGCAAAAAACCAGAATCGAAGATGTATCGGGGTTGAATTAAAACAGGAAATGGTGGATTATGTTGCGCAAAAATTTAATCCGAAAGAGCTCGTTGTTGATGTTAATATAATTCAAGGCGATAGCGCATCAATTGATATAAAAGAAAAAATCAAAGCAAGGCTTGAAATTATGGGCAGGCAAAACGCGCAATTGCTCGTCCTTCATCCTCCCTATGATGATATAATTAAATTTTCAAATATGAAAGAAGACTTATCTAATTGCGCGACGACGGAAGAATTTTATGATTTATTTCAAAAAGTTGCCAAAAACGGATATGATTTATTGGAACAAAACCGCTTTGCCGCGCTAATTATTGGCGATAAATATGCAAATAGCAGATATATCTCGCTTGGCTTTGAATGTCAAAAACGAATGGAAGAATTGGGATTCATTACAAAAGCGGTGATTGTAAAAAACATCACGGGTAACGAAAAAGCAAAAGGCAAAACCGCAAACCTCTGGCGCTATAGAGCGCTAAATGGCGGGTTTAATATTTTTGAACATGAATATATCATGATTTTTCAAAAAACGAAATTGAAAAAAGTTAAAAAATAAAAATAAAAGCAAAAAGTAAAACAAATTTTATAAAGGCAATAAAATCAAAGAGCCGAAAATGTTTATTATAAACTTTTTTTGGCTCTTTTTCTTTTTTTCTTTTTTTTGAATTGTTAGTTTTCTTTCTTTTCTTCGATTCCTTTAATTAAAAATATCAAAGGAATTATTATCACGCATGCTATTGCGCAGACTTCAAACGTATCTCGAAACGCTCCCATATTGGCTTGTTGAAGCATTTGATTATAGAGAAGTTTTTGTGCCATATAATTTGAACTATGGATATCAAGCGAACCGAAAGCGCTTTGGTAAGCTTGCACTCTTTGAGCAAAAGCATCATTAAGCATTGTCATATTATCAACAAGAAAGCTTTGATGCGCTTGAGCTTTTCTTGAAATTAACGTTGTGACAATTGATGTACCAATCGCACCGCCAAGGTTTTTTAAAAGATTTTGAACGCCTGATGCGTTTGTCATTTGTTCTTGAGATAGTGTCGCAGTGGATAGCGTGATAATAGGAATCATGCTCATTGACATACCGACGCCCATAATAAAATTAGGTATTGCAATATTAATTGGTGCAATTTGTAAATTCAGGTTACAGAGAATAAACCCCGCAACGCTCAAAAGGAATAGCCCCGCCACAACAAGAATTTTTGGGTTTATTTTATTTCCTATTGTTCCTATGAAAATAACCGTGGTCATTGCTCCAACCCCTCGAGGCATCATCGCCAGACCCGATAAATAAGCGTCATAGCCCATCATACCTTGCAAAAATTGAGGTAATATCGCCATAGAAGCTAATAACACCCCCTGCATTACAATTTGAACAAGAGTACCAAAGAAGAAATTTCCGTCTTTAAAAACTTTAAGGTCAATTAAAGATTCTTTTTTTACCGTTTGAACGACAAAAAATACGCACATAAATAATACGGCAAAAAATGTCATCCAGCATACCCAGGTTGAACCAAACCAATCAGCGTCATTACCTTTATCAAGAACGATTTGCATGCAGGTAAGCCAGCCGATAAGAAGGAAAAAGCCGCTTGCATCCACCTTAACATTTTCTTGTTTTTTTGCATAGGGCGGATCTTCGATGAATTTTTTAGCTAAACCGATTGCCATTAGCCCGATTGGGATGTTTATAAAATATATATAAGGCCATGACCAGTTTGATGTTATCCAACCGCCTAAAACCGGCCCGACAATTGGGGCAACGACCACGACCATCCCAAATAGTGCCATTGATTGAGCTCTTTTTTCTACGGGCCACATTTCAAGAGTTATCGCTTGCGCTAAAGGTAAAAGTGCACCGCCTCCAAAACCTTGAAGGATTCTTGTTATAACCATCATGGGCAGAGAATTTGCTATCCCGCATAAAAACGATGAAACGGTGAATAAAATTATACTGAATATAAAGAAATTTTTTCTTCCGAAAAACTTACAAAAAAAGTCAACCGATGGGATAATTATCCCGGAAGCAATTAAATAACTCGTTAAAACCCAGGTGCTCTCTTGCCTTGAGACACTGAAGCTTCCTGCCATATAAGGCAGCGCCACGTTTGCTATTGTTTCATCGAGCACGAACATAAACGCCGCAACCATCAAAGGAATGCAGACAATCCAAGGGTTATACTTCGGTTTCCATTCTTCTTGAATATCGCTCATGGTACAATACTTGCCCTTCTTTAACTATTTAACTTTTACTTTTGGAACAACGCTCATACCCGAGACGATATTATATTTTGTTTTGTCAATCGGTTCGTCAAAGACGATTTTGACAGGGATTCTTTGAACGATTTTAACAAAAGACCCGACAGCGTTTTCAGGCGGGAAAAGGCTCGATTTTGCGCCGGATGCTCTTTGAATCGAATCAACGTGGCCTTTAAAGGTTTTATTTTTATAAGCGTCGACTTTGATTGTGACTTTTTGGCCGGGTCTCATATTTCCCACTTGGTTTTCTTTAAAATTAGCAACAATCCAAACTTCATCGGGAACTATCGCAAACAAAGGTGAACCTATTGAAACATAGCTTCCTTTTTGGATTCTTCGATTTGTCACAACGCCGGTATTTGGCGCAATTACATTTGTATATTCAAGGTTTAATCTTGCTTGATTCATTATGGCTTCAAGAGATTTTAAATCTGCGTCGGCAACGTTTTTACCGTCTGAAAATATATCTTCTCTTGCTTTTGTTTGGCGTGCATTGACATTATCATAATTTGCCTGAGCTTTATCTAAAACTTGTTTAGATACTGCTCCTTGAGAATAAAGGGCCTTATATCTTTGTAAATCTAATCTTGCAAGGTTGATTTCAGAATCTGCCGCTTTTAAATTAGCTTTTGCGTTTTTTTGATTCAACAAAGCCTTATCATAGTTTGCTTTTGCCTGTTTATATTTTTCTTTATATAATTCATCATCAATTTTTGCTACTATATCGCCTTTTTTAACTTCTTTATTATCTTCAATATAGCTTTCTAAAATGTGGCCCGAGACTTTTGGAGTGATTTGGATAATATCCGCTTCAACATAAGCGTCATCCGTCGATTGGAATTGTCTTTCATACATTAAATAACCAAACGCCAAAAGCGCCAGAATAATAGTAACGGGTAAAATTATTGTTCTTTTTTTGACTCTTTTTTCTTCGTTTTCTTGCTGAGGGTTTTTATCTTCAGATGTCATTTTATGCTCCTTTTATATGTTTGTTTTAATTATTTTTTCAACATTTTGCCTAAAATCAATGAGTCCCGTTCTCATTTCTTCTAAAAATTCATTTGTATATTTCTTTTGAAGTTTGATAACAATCGGCTTTAAGAGGTTTGAAATTTTGTTTGTGAGTTTTTTTCCTTTTGAAGTAAGTTCGAGCATTTTTACGGGGCGATTGCTTTTTGTTTCAAGAGAGATTTTGATTAGCCCCTTTTTTTCAAGCGATTGAGCTAATTTACCCGTGCTTGCTCTATCTTTTAGGATGATTTTTGCTACATCTCTCTGGCAGCATTTTTTTAAATCTTCGACAACGATTAAAAAAAGGTGTTCTGTTGCGCTGATTTCAAAATTCATCTGTTTAAAAAGCTGTTCAAACAACAAAGAGAAGCATTTTGAACATGCTTGAATTTGATAAAATAGTGAATTTTCATACCTCGTTTTGTTGTTCATAATATTCAATAAATTTTAGCTTAATGTGATAAAATTAAATCCCCAATATGTTGTATAAAATACATGTTGCTTTTGCAACATTAATATGTTAGCATTCTATTATAAAAATTGCAACAGATTTTTATTTTATTAAGACTAAAAGGGGAATATATAAAAAATATGAAAAGGATTTTAGCTCTCATCACACTTTTGGCTTTTAATTTTTGTTTCTTTATAAGCCCAAGCTACGCAATTATTGAAAAAGATTATTATAAAAATCAATCTATTCTTGACTATATTAACTTCGATTGGTGGAAAAAACAAAATGACCCGTATTTAGAAAAATATATAGTTAGCGCAATTAATAATAACTATGACATCAAAACGGCGGCATTAAAAATCGAAGAAGCCAAAATTAATATCCAAGCAACAAAAAGTAACCTTATGCCTTCCGTTTCAATAGGCGCAAGCCCCGCAATGAGCAAATTTCCTTCTTCAACCCAATCGGAAGGGTCTTTTGCGCTTCCAATCATAGCTCAATGGGAGCTTGATTTATTCGGAAAAAATTACGACAAAACAAAATCAGCTAAAAAAATCTATAAAAGCGCACAATTTCAAGCCCAAGCAAGCGATATATCAATCGTTTCGATGGTCGGAGCGGCATATTATAATATAGTTAAACTCGATAAATTAATTGAGATTCAAAAAAATCTCGTCGATGACAGAAAAGAAATCTACGATTTAATGAAAATATCAAATGAGGAAGGTATTGTTTCTACTTCCGATTTAATTCAAGCGGAAAAATCTTTTGTAATGTCTCAAAATGAATTAATCGACTATGAAAAATCAAGACAAAACGCCCTTAGTGCTCTTGCCGTTTTAATAGGCGACAGCCCAAACAATATAAATGAATATCAAAGAATCTCGGCCGATGAATTGGGCAATAATTTTTCAATTCCAAATGAAATATCATCCGAAATCATCACCAACCGCCCCGATTATAAAGCTGTCGAAAATCAGCTTGAAGCGGTCGGGTTTGATGTTAGAGCAGCTAAAAAAGAATTTTTGCCCACGATAAATATCTTAGGCGTATTAACCTTTTTAACAACAAATGCTTTTGGCAAATTTAACTTTGAAAACGCTTTGGCATTATTGGCACCAAGCGCAACATTACCGATATTTACGGGGCTTAAAAGAGTTGCTAATGTTAAGATAAACAAAAATAAATATGAACAAATTTTACAACAATATCAAAAGACAAATTTAGTTGCAATCCAAGAAGTAAACGACGCTTTATATAACTATAAATCAGACAACGAAAAGCTTTTGAACAATATTAAAGCTCTTGAAATTCAGAAGAAAGACTATGATTATTCCAAAATGAAATTTAACCAGGGAGTTATCTCAAAGCTCGATTTATTGCAGCAAAAAGAAACACTGCTTTATATGCAAAAAATGGAATTAAATTCTAAAACCGATTGTTATATTGATAAAATAAGTCTTTACAAAACAACCGGGGCAAGAGTATAATTCTTATATGTTCGGAGTTAAAAAAATTATATTGACCGCTATAGTGTTTGCCCTTTGGGGCGGTCTGATTTTTGTACTTGCAAAAAATCACTATTGCTCATCCGAACAAAATAAAATTGCCAAACTCACTAAAAATTGCAAAGAAAACTATGACCAAGCGCAGTGTTATCTGGCTATTTTAAATAAATATGATTCTAATTACACAAAATTTAACTACGGCGTTTCGCTTTTCAAAGCAAAAAAATATTCCGAATCAATTGATGAATTTAATAAAATAATTTCAAAGCCACATGACGAAAACACAAAATATCACCTTTGCAAATTTGACAACAGCGCCATAGTTGACGCTTCGAAACAAAATGTCACAAAAGCACAATATCAAATTGACGAAATTGAAGCTAAAAAAATCAGCACAATTTGCAGAAATTCCGCTTGCTATGATAAATATTTGTCTAAATCTCCCAAAAACAATCAGCTCAAGCTTTTATACGGCATTTCATTAATGGAAGAAGATAACATCGATAAAGCAACAAAAGTCATAAATGAATATATGACAAATGAAATATTCCAAGACAAAAAACTCTCTGCCCAAAAATTACTTGCCCAAAAGCACACACAGCACAGAGATAACAACATCAAAAAAAGCCTCGGCGCCAAAAGTGACTATATGGATAAATATCAAAACTATAGTTTAATTAAAGAGGCGGATAATATCAAAGTCTATGTTGAAAAAAGTCCCAAAAGAAATCTTGCGCTCGATGCTTTTAAGACTTGGGATATTGCATTAGGCGACAGCGTTAATTTCAGTTTCATTGAAGAAGAAAAAGAAGCCGATATTACTTTAAATTTCGAAGATAAAAAGCTTGAAGACACTTTTTCGGATAGCGACGGCTCCGCTTCGACAAAATTAAGCGGCATATATACAGACACTAAAACCTCAAAACAATATCACAATAAAGCTCAAATCGAAATAAACTATCGCAACCCTAAAACCAGAAAACAATATAGCGACAAGGAGCTTCGCGCTTCAATGCTCCATGAAATTGCCCATGCTTTGGGTGTAACCCACCATAGTACAAATAAAGGTGATATTTTATATCCTAAGACCTATTCAAAAACCAACAAAAATTACGCGTTTTCTCTTTCAAAAAGAGACATAAACACTGTTAAAAAGATGTATGAAAATTAGAAAAAATAAATTATGAAAAAAAATTATGTTTTAGTTTGGATGATTTTTTCGCTATGTTTTTTATATGGCGCTTTTTATTGTTCTTGTTTTGCTCAAACAAGAAGCGAAAAAATATATGAAGACACAAAATATTGTTATGACAATAAAAATTCATCAAGCTGTTATAAAGATATTTTGGATAAATATAAAGAAAACTATTCAAGATTCTATTACGCAAGAGCTTTGATGAACGAAAAATCATATTCAAAAGCAAAAGAGGAATTTGAAATTTATCTTCAAAACGAAAAAACAAATGAAACGCTTATCACTCAAGCAAAAAGCCACCTTCAAAAAATAAATAAAATTTTATCGGCAACAAAAACCGCAAAAAACCTCGATAGCGGCGATTATTTTAATAAACTTAAAAGCTATGCAAAATGGCAAAAACCATATAACATAAAAGTTTATATTAAAGGCTACGGCCAAAAGCTTGCGATTTTAAAAAACGCTTTTTCGATATGGGATTCGAGATTATATTCTCTTGTTGATTTCAGTTATGTCGATAACGAACAAGACGCAAATATAATCTGTTTTTATGTCGATACGCCGGATGAATTGAACTATAAAACCCAAAGTGCAAACTCCGATGCCGTGGGGCTCACGACATATCAATATGACCCTAATTTTTCAGGTGTCAAAAGAATTCAAAAAGCGACAATTAAAATAAGCCTTAAATCAAACGACAGAAGAAATTTCACGGATAAAGAACTGTTATCAATAACGCTTCATGAAATAGGCCATGCCCTTGGAATCAGCGACCACAGCGACAATATGGGCGATATTATGTATTATTCCACCGACAGCTATAAAATATACACCCCTTCAAATCGAGACGTGAACACCGTTAAGAAGATTTATCGAAACTAGATATATTGTTCCGCGCGTTTTAGGGACTTATCGGCATTATTCATAATTTCATCATATTTTGTTTGAGCTTCTTTGCTTAATGTTGTCGAGGTTTTAACGGCTTCGCTTGATGGTATGTAAGTTGCGCTATCTGTTATTTCATTATTTTGATTATTGCTATTTGTATTAGTCTTAGGCGCTTTATTTAAAGCATAATTATTGTTTTGCACAGCATTTTGATTCATTTTTTGTCTGTCGATAAATTGTTTATTAGCGGGGCTGATTGCGGATGGTTTTTGCAATTTGACGTTGCTTAGGTCTTTTCCGTCCAATAAATCCAAGATTAATTTTGGGTTTTGATTAATCAACATTGCTAATTTTGGATTAGTTTGGAGCTGTTGAAGTGCGGAAGGGTTTTTTTGGACTTTATCCATAAATTCGCCCTGCGTTATACCAAGCTCCGGTATCATTTGATTTCTTTGGGCTTCAAGTTGTTTTTTCTTTTCTTCTTCATTTGGGTCATAGGGTTTGCCAAAAATCTTATGAATAATTGCTCTGATGGGTTTTGCAAACAAAGGAGATAATACCATAAGAATCATTGCAAATCTCATAAAGCCGCCAAATTTTCTCGGTAAAAAGTTTTTCCAGGTTTTTTCGTTTTGTTTTAATATGCCGTTAGTAGTTTCCCCCAGCCCCATACCAAAGAATTTGCCTATTCCTTTTAAGGGATAGCCTAATATTTTAGTAAGCAGGTTCGCATCTTTTAAATCAAGGTTTTTTAAACTTGCAAGACCGTATGTCGTTGCAAATGCCATAGGTGTTGATATTGCGATACTTCCGACTGTTCCGATGAAATCATCCGCCACAGTTGGGATTCTTTTATCCTTAGGAGCATCCAAAACGTTACCGTACAGCGACATTATGCTTGAACATAAAAATACGCCCATACCTGATTTATCGTTTACGAAGTTTGAAATTGATTCGCTCGGAATAAGAATTGATTTTTGAACCAATGAACCGATTTTTGTGTCGGCCAAGCTTCCCGCTGCAACGTTATATTTAATTAATGAATCGCCTAAGTTGCCGCGGCAGAATCTGTGTTTTCCTTTTGTAACTTTTTTAACAACGCTATCTATGAGATTAACGGGCCACCAGCTGCCGATAGGTCTTGTGAAGCCTTTTTCAACCATATCAACTTGGGTGAAAAGTCCGGCAAAGTCATCTTCGCCTTTTTGAAGTTTCTTTAATATTTCATAGAATTTTTTATTGTCATTTTGGCAATTGAAATTTTTTCTAATTGCTTTTGAAAATTCCGAACAAAATTCCCTGTTATCATTACAAGTTTGAAGTTTTTTAACTATATTTGCCGCTTCATCACCTACAAGGGGTTTTAATTTTTTTGCGGCTTTTTCAATATCGCCTATATCATCCCCGAGACCCTTTTTTAATACATCAACGGGAGTTAAGGAAAATATGCTTACAAAGCCTCGGCCATAACCGCGGGCCATATCGGTTCTCGGTTTTGCTCTGTCTATAGTTTGAGATTTTTGTATTTTTTTACCTAATTCAAATGAGGTTAATGTCTTAACTATTTTTTCTTTTGCGCTTTTAAAAAAGCTCGACACTCCTTGATAAATTTTATTATTCAAAAGTAAATCGTCGACTTTTAATCCGGCGCTTGCCATTTTATTTGCCGTTTTATTACCCAACAGAGCAAACCCCACGACTGTTGCAAGGGTTAGGCCAAGAGCTTTAAAAAATTTCTTGGGGTCATTAATTCCAAGGCCTTTGAGCATTCTGAAGATGAAATTTTCTTTTGCGTTATTTTCAGCTTCTTTTTTGAGCTCAAGTGCGTCTTGTTGGAGCTTTTGTTTGTCAATCGCGCCAAAATTTTGTCCTTCATTTATCCTTGTTTGGATATTTGATGAAGGAACGTTTGATAAATTTTGGTTTTTTTCAAATGAAATACTGTTTGTCATACTAAAATAAAAACGGTACGGAAATAAAAATTGCTATAATAAAAAAATAAAAAAATAAATTGTTACAAACTGTTTATTAAATTTAACAGTTCATTGAAGCTGTAGCAATCTTTTTGGATATGGATTTTCATATTTTTATTCGTTTTTTTAATGTCATTAAGCGTTTTGCCGTCAAGAAAAATTTCTTCATAATCATCTCCCGTTTTTTTGAGCATAACGGAAGGAATGACTAAATTATCAATTTTTTTATCTTTTATCGCATCAATTATGTCGCTTGCTACAATTAAGCCTGCGACATTTATATCTTTTCCGAAGAATTTATTTTCAACTTCAATCACTTCAAAATCAAGCCCGAGCACTTTATTGTTTATTTCATTTTTAAAACCTTCAAAAATTTTAGCCGCGCTTTTAGCGGTCGCTATGGTGATTTTTGAAGGATTATTTAATTTCTTTTTCATTTTTTTAAGACATTTTTTAAAGCTGTCTTTTAAAAGCCTGATTGAGCCGACGCCGTCTTCAATTTGCAAAAATTCTCCATAGTATTTTTTATCCGGCACCTCAAGCCCCGCTAATATAAAAAATTCGTCTGAAGCCATAGCGATTTGTTTTTTTATCGATTTATTAAAATCTTCCACTATTTTTATCGTTTCAAGAGCAACAAATTTATCGACTTTTTTAAATTTTTCTTTTCTGTATTTTGAAATACCTAATGGCACAATAGCTATTGATTTTATGATTGATTTAAACTGTTTTAAATCGTCAAGCGTTCTTTTAAGTTCATCCCCGTCGTTATAATTTGGGCAAAGAACAATTTGCAAATGGAGCTTGGTTTTGATTTTTTTAAATTTTTTTAATTGCTCCATAATGTTTGCTGCATTTGGGTTTTTGAGCATTTTTGTTCTCAGAGAAGGGTTTGTGGTATGAAGCGAAACAAAAAGGGGAGAAATGTGGAATTTTTCAATCCTTTCCCAATCATCGGGCTTAAAATTAGTCAATGTGACATAAGTTCCTTGAATATAAGATAATCTCCAATCGTCATCTTTAACATATAGACTATCTCGAAGCCCTTTTGGCTGTTGGTCGACAAAACAGAAGATGCAATGATTTTGGCATCTTTTTAAATTTTCAAAAACGGCGCTAGTGAAAACAATTCCCAAGTCCTCATCAAAATCTTTTTCAATTTCATACTCTTCAAGCTCTTTATTTTGATGTTTGACTAAAAGCAAGATGTTTTCATCGTTTATAATAAAACTGTATTCAATTATATCAATGGGTTTAATATTATTAATTGAAATTATTTTGTCGCCTTTTTTGATTCCTAATTCATCCGCAATTGAATCTTTAACGACATTTTCAACCTGCATATTTATTTTTGTCATACTGTTTTATTTTCTTTTTTAAATTATTTTTTCAAGTTCATTAATTTCATTTAACGTTATTTCAACGGTCTTTTTTTGAATCTCGTTAAGTTCGATATAATCATTGTTTAAGCCTTTTTGGAGTTTGATTTTATAGAGTTCGAGGTTATTTTTAAGGTTATTTTTAAAATCATTCATATTTGATAAAGAAATATATTTTGAACAGCACAAAAGAAGCTTTATATCATTTATTACTTTATAAGGGTTTTTTATTTCATAGTTTAATAATAGCTCTTCAAGGTGCTTTTTGCCTGTTTGGGTGATTGAATAGGTCTTAGATAGCATTCCGCCCTCTGTCATTTTTTCTTGATATTCAACGCATCCTATGGTTTCAAGCCTTTTTAGAGCAGGATGAAGAGTGCCTGCTGTAGTTTTAATATAAGCAAAAAATAATTCGTCGATTATTTTTTGGATGCGATAGATGGTTGCATCGTATTTTTGAAGCGTAAATAATATTAAAATTTCAATCATAGGTCTATTTTAGCACAATTTTTCGAATTTAAAAAATTTAATAAAAATAAACAAATGATAGCTTTTAAAAAATTTTTTCGTAAAATGATGTAATAAAAGGTTAAAAATGGAAGTTGTAGAAGAAATTAAAATCAGCGACATTGTGAAAAACACTTCTCTAAAGCATGTCGCAATAATAATGGATGGAAACAGACGCTGGGCAAAGAAACATCTTTTGCCTTCGATGATGGGTCATAAAAAAGGCGTTGACGCTTTAAAAAAAGTCACAATGGCTTGTAATGACTTTGGAATAAAGTATTTAACTTTATACGCTTTTTCGACCGAAAATTGGAATCGAAAACAGGAAGAAGTCGATTTTTTAATGGAATTGTTGGCAACTACTCTTAAAACGGAATTAAGCGAACTTCATCAAAACAACGTAAAGATGAACTATATAGGCGATTTTAGCGTCTTAAACGAAAATCTTCAAGAGATATTAAAAAATTCGATGGAATTAACCAAAAACAACACGGGCGTCATTCTGACCGTCGCAATTAACTATGGCGCAAGAGATGAAATAGTCCATGCCATAAGAGATATAATAAACGATAATCTAAAAGCACAAGATATTAGCGCCGATGTTGTTTCAAAATATCTCTATACAAAAGATATGCCCGATCCTGATTTATTAATTCGAACAAGCGGCGAAAAAAGAATCTCGAATTATCTTTTGTGGCAGATAGCATACAGCGAAATTTATATCACAAAGACTTTTTGGCCCGAATTTGACAAAGAAGAACTATCAAAAGCGATTTTAGACTTTGCCTCACGCCAAAGAAGATGGGGAAAATAGAATGCTTAAAATCACTCTTGCCACATCAAACAAACACAAAGTCGACGAGATTAATTTAATCGCAAAAGACTATGACATAGAATTTGTCTTGCCTGAGGGCGATTTTGACCCCGTTGAAGACGGGAGTGATTTTTTGCAAAATGCATATTGCAAAGTTAAAGAAGCGATTAAAACCGGCTCAACCAAATACTATCTAGCAGATGACTCGGGGCTTTGCGTTGATTGCTTGGATGGGGCTCCGGGGATTTATAGCGCAAGGTTTGCTTCAAATCCAAAAGAAAGAATAGATAAATTATTAGATATTTTAAAAGATAAACCAAACAAAAAAGACAGATGTGCCCATTTTACCTGTGCAATGGTTTTATGCGACAAGAAAGGAAAAGTGGTTTTTCAAACACAGAAAAAATGCTTTGGCTATATTCTGGATAAACCCATAGGCGAAGGCGGTTTTGGCTATGACCCCATATTTTTTGTCGAGAGCGAAAAAATGTCTATGGCACAACTGTCAAAAGAACAAAAAGCGAGCGTTTCTCATCGCTCTTTAGCGTTAAATGAAGTTTTGTCGTGGCTTGTAAAAAATTATTAATATAATTATACGGTTATGGCAATTTTTATATTTTTTATGTTTTTTCTTAATATGTATAGAAATATGGGAGCAAATTATGTCTGACGTCATATTAAGTCCGATTAATGCAAAATTAGTACAGAATAAAAATAATGTTACTACCCCGCAAGTTGCTGATGATAAACAAAACAAAACCGACAAAAAGCCGATAAACAAAAAAATGTGCACCATTGCAGCCGCTATGGGTACTATTGCGTTAGCTGCCGTGATTATTCATAAAGTCGCAAAAGGCAAATGGGTAGAAGCTGAAATTGTTGATGAAATTGATAATTCGATAGATAAAGTTAAAAATGTTGTAAAAAAATTTATAGACTCCAAAGACGGAAGCGAAGTTACAAATGTGGTTTCTAAAAACGGCATGATGCTATCAGGGGATAAACCATTTAGCGGCATAATGGAAGCCACATCAAAATCGGGCAAAAAGGCCAAAATTGTTTATGAAAACGGCTATATGACCCAATCTTTTGTTGATGGAAAACTTCTTAAAAAATATAAAGCTGATAGTGTACTTGATCGTGCAGCAGATAAATTTAAGCCTGTTTCAAGAGATAAAGGTGTTGCAATTTTTAAATATGATGAAGATGGCAAAAAAATATCGGAAACCGTGCACACTTTTTATGATAACGGAAAAATAAAACATTCTTGGGAAAGTAATGAAAAAGGAATTAGCACTGTAGACTTTTTTGAAAATGTACAAGATAAAAATGCTATTAAAGCGCAAGCAAAATTTCTCAGTAAGGATTTAATTGAAGAACTCAAGGTTTATGACGAAAAAGGAAGCTTAAAATTAGAAGGCAAGTCTCTTGGTTATGGCACATTGCAAGAAACTCATTATGAAAACGGAAAAAAGATAAAAGAAAAAACGGGCTGCAAGGGTTTATTATATGATTCAAAAAATGCAGATGCAAGCGAATACAAATCAAAAGATTATGATAGTGTTAAGTATTTTGATGAAAACGGAAACATGAATGAATTATTTGATGTAGCCAATCATAAATACCAACATACATTACATTACCTATCGAAGGATGGCAAAGATTACACTATATCAAACTACGATGCTGACTTTGCAAAAATGCTTGATGAAGTTCCCGAACGCCGCAATGAATTTTCAACTATTGATGTGGCAAGTGATGTGCTTAAAACTATGAGATTAAGGCATGTTGATGGCGCTTATGACTTGTCAATAGAAATCCCTAAAGTAAAAGATATGCAATTAACAAAAGAAGAACTTAACGAACTTATTGAACGTCTTAAAGAAATATTGAATATCGGAAAAGACGAAAATATTCAGTTTGATTTCGATTATTTAAAAAGGCAAATTGAATCTATAGAAAAATATATGCAAAAAACTTATCCTAATATTTAAGCAAAATATTTTCCATGGTAAAATTTTTTTATGGAATTTAATGCTGCAATAGTTTCAATATTGGTCTTATGTATTTTGTGCTTATTTAAAATAAACGTCTTAATTGCGCTTATGATAAGTTCAATTGTGGCGGGGCTTTGTGCTAAAATACCCATACATAAAATTATGGATTTATTTATCTCGGGCATGGGACAAAATTCCGAAACGGCACTAAGCTACATTTTACTTGGGACACTGGCTGCCGCCATTTGTCACACGGGGTTAGCTAAAATTATGTCGATTAAAATTGCGCAATTTATAAAAAACAACAGATACGCGCTCATTTTTATTATCGTTGTAATTTCAATAATGTCTCAAAACTTAATCCCTGTTCATATAGCTTTTATTCCTATATTAATTCCGCCTTTGATTTCTCTTATGAACAAATTACAAATAGATAGAAGATTAATCGCGTGTTCTTTGGCTTTTGGGTTAAAAGCGCCTTATATATCTTTGCCTTTGGGTTTTGGGTTAATTTTTCAGGGACTTGTTGCCGATAACTTAACTCAAAACGGGGTTATGGTTCAAAAAAGCGAAGTTTGGCACTATAGCTTCTTTCTTGGGGTTTTTATGTTCATAGCACTTTTAATTGCAATATTTATAAGCTATCGAAAACCAAGAATTTATAATGATTCAAATGCTGTTCAATATGAAGGTGATGATAACGTAAAATTTGAAAAAAAACACTATATAACCCTTTTGGGTGCAATTATCACTCTTTTAATCCAGATATTAACTTCATCTCTGCCTTTAGGAGCACTTATGGGGTTATGCGTCATATTTGGCTTTAGAGCAATATCACATAAAAATATGGATATATTAATTAATGAAGGAGTAGGGTTAATGGGTTTTATCGCCTTTGTGATGCTTGTTTGCGCGGGCTTTGGGGCGGTTTTAAAAGAGACGGATTCCATTAATTCGATAATAAATTTTGTGATACCTTTTATAGAACACTCTAAAATCCTTGCTGCGGTGATGATTCTTGCTATCGGGCTTTTTATCACCATAGGAATAGGTTCATCCTTTGGGACAATTCCGATTTTGGCCGTATTATTTACTCCACTATGTCTAAAACTCGGGTTTTCAACCCCATCAATTATTGTTCTAATCTGTGCGGCAGCAGCATTGGGCGATGCGGGTTCTCCCGCCTCTGAGACAACATTAGGGCCGACATCGGGTTTAAATGTTGATAATCAGCATGATCATATAAAAGACACCTGTATCCCGACGTTTTTACATTTTAATATTGCGCTAATTATAGGGGCAATTGTACTTGTGATGATTTTTCAATAAGCTCTTTTAAGAATTTTTCGTCATAGTTTGTTTTTTTGTCTTTTGGAATCGAAGCAAAAATATCGTTAATTAGGGCGCTTGAGAGGTTTTTATTTTCGTTAATTAAAAATCTTGCGTAGTTGCTGTGGCAATGATTTAGTGCACAAATTTCATAGATTTTATTATATCCCCAGGGGTTTTTTTGAAAAAAAGCACGGATAGTGTCGTTTTTGATTTTTTCTAAAAATTCAATTTTATAGTTATTTTTATAATTTTGATTCAGATAGCTTGCGATTCGTTCGCTTTTGAGGTTTCCCGCCCCTCTGCCCATTCCAAAAATTGCGCAATCTATAATTATATTTCTTTTAAGATTTAATTTAAACAGTGCTTTTGCGTTTTCAAAAGCGTCTTTTGCACCGTTGTGGCAGTGGAGAGCGAGATTAATTTTATCATCAATTATATCGTTTGTTTTTAAAAATATTTTTTCAATATCTTCTTTTAAAATCGAGCCCATCGAATCCACAATCGTTATGGTATAGGGTTTTAGAGCGTTTATTTTTTCGATTAATTTGTAATATTCATTTTTTTCATAATCATCAATAAAAACGGGGTTTATAAAAAGTTCATAGCCGAAATCAATCAATTTTTCGCACTCATATAGTGCAAGAGCGCTTTTTTGCTTTTTAAAAATATATCTTATTTTTTTTATTTTTGTATTATTTTTTTTTAATTTTTCTATATCAAAATCGTCCGCTTTAATCATCAGGTTGAAATTTTGATAATCATATTTTTCGATAAATTCGTTTGCGTCCCCTAAAGAATTAAAAACGGTTTTATCTTTGTTTGTTTTTTTGTTTGATAGGAACCCGAGCTCAATATAGTCAACATTAGCTAATAACAGGTTTTTTATGACGGATTTGATGTTTTTCTCGCCAAAATTCCAGTCGTTTTGATAGCCGCCGTCTCTTAAAGTTGTGTCTAATATTTCAATCATTTAAAAATCATAGCACAACTAAATTAAATCTAAAGATAAAGAATATATAAAATTATAAAAACTAAGCCGCATAAGAGCGTTGAATTGCTTGGGACAATTGTTGATTTACGCTTTGTTCTTCGGCATTAATCATTTCAAGCTGTTGTTGATATGTTTGAAGTTTGTTATCCAGTGCTTTTTCCGCTTGATATAATCTTTCTTTTTTCTTTTCCAATGCTTTCATTTCGGGACTATCGGGATCAAGGTCGGTCGAAAGCGCAACCATATCGTTGATTTTGCTTGACATATCCATCTTGGACGTTGAAATAAGCTGGATTTTGTATTCTAAATCATTTCGGTAGTTATTAATTTGTGCTTTTCGCATTTGTGCAATGAATAGTCCCATAACTATCTCATTTCGTTAAATTTTCTTCCCCTTAGAAAAACATGTTCGTTGTTTTGAGCGATTAGTTTTTCCATTTGGCTCAATTGGTGCATTTGATATTTGAGCTTGTATTTAACCAATTTCCTTTTTTTGTTTATCAAAAATACATCTTTTAAGCCCGCAACAATTGATTTTTTCAAAACCTTAATAGGGTTATTGCGCCTTAGGTAGTTTTTTGAATAAGTCAAAAAAGTTTTTAGTCTCTTTAGGTTTGATTTTATCGATTGCTGCAATTTGAATTCTCCTTAATTTTTGAAATTTAAGGACAATCTATTTTAATAAAAACGCTTACTAAAAATTAATTGTCATTTTGTAAATAATTGTTAAACTAATTTTACATTTAATTTTTCGTCTCAATTGAGGCTAAACTTTAATAATTGATACAAATCTTTACAAAAATCTTTAAAAAATACTGTTCAACTTAATGATTTAACATTTATTTGTTTTTTTGATATAATTTGATACAAACAGAGTATTTAGAAGGAAAACAGATGAAAAATAAGTTGATTCTTTTTTGGATTATCATGGCTCTAACTTTGGCCTCAATTTATGTTGATTGGAAAATCAAGCCAAGCCTCGGGCTTGATTTAGTCGGCGGTTCAAGATTAATGCTTGAAGCGCAAACTTCGCCCACGGTTGAAAAAATCACCCCCGAAATTATGGATAGTTTGCAATTTGCAATTGAAAACAGGGTAAACGCTATGGGTGTAGGCGAAACAATAGTTCAAAAAATCGGCACAAAAAGACTTTTAGTTGAAATTCCAAACATAACCGATACTGCAAAAGCAAAAGAATTTATCGGACAAACCGCACAATTAGAATTTAAAAGACCTGTTTATAATGACCAAGGTATCGCAATTGATTGGGCTTCGACCGGTTTAACGGGTAAAGACCTTAAAAAATCAATAATCGAATCCAATCCCACAACGGGCGCTTGGGTTGTAGGATTGCAGTTTAATAACGAAGGGGCAAAGAAATTTGCAACCCTAACAAGAGAATTGACCGGAAAACAAATGGCAATTTTCTTTAACGGCGAAGAAGTTTCTTCTCCAAACGTAAACGAACCGATAATCGGCGGAAACGCTCAAATATCGGGTGATTTTACTTATGAACAAGTTAAAGAAATGGTAGATTTATTGAACGCGGGCGCTTTGCCTGTCGGAGCGGAAGTAATCCAAGAAGAATCCGTCGGGCCGACACTTGGTGTTGACAGTATCAACAAATCCAAAATCGCAGGTTTGATTGGTATAACGGCCGTTATGATATATATGATTTTATATTACAGAATATTAGGGCTTATTTCGTGCTTTGCATTGATAATTTACGCTTTAATAAACTTTGCAATATTTAAACTTGTCCCTGTTACATTAACTCTAACGGGTATTGCCGGGTTTGTACTTTCAATAGGTATGGCAATTGACGCTAATATATTGATTTTTGAAAGAACAAAAGAAGAGCTCAAAATGGGCCGCAGCCTCTATACCGCGATTAACTCCGGTTTTGACAGAGCATTTACGAGTATTTTTGACTCAAACGTTTCAACAATTATCACATGCTTGATTCTATATTGCTTTGGCGCATCGATGGTCAAAGGCTTTGCGTTGACTTTGATAATCGGGGTTTGCTTGTCGATGTTTAGTGCAATTACGGTTACAAAAAACTTCATGCACCTGACTTTCGGTACAAAAGAAATGAAATACCCGGAATTATTCGGTATTAAAAAAGAAGAAATTGAAAACGCTTACCAAGCAACCGAAACGAAGCGCGAAAAAGCGAAATTTGGCGTATTGGATTAGTTTTAGTTAAAGCAAAGGAAGAAAAAAATGGCAAATACAAATTTAGTAAAAAATAAATACAAATTAGATTTTATAAAATACAGGCACATTTGGCTCATTTTAACATCGTTGGTATTAATTCCCTGTATCGTTGCAATAATTTATCTTATGGTAAATCAAAAAAACCATGCGCCTTTAAAATTAGGTATTGATTTTACAGGCGGTACGATTTTGCAATATACGGTTGATAAAAAAATATCAACAGATGAGATTGGAAAAATCAGAGTCAATCTTGAAAAAATCGAAATTAAAAACCCCGTCATTCAAACAACGACACAAATTTCAGCGGACGGAGCTGTCCAAAACCTTCTTTCAATAAGAACAACATACCTTGGCGACAAAGAAAACAAAGACAAGGCAAACGATATAACAAATGTCCTAAAAAATGATTTTCAAAATGTCGAACTTGTCCAAGTAAATTCCGTCGGGCCGACATTGGGTTCGGAATTGCTTAAAAATACTTTAACGGCGCTTGTTTTGGCTTTTATTTTGATGGTTGTTTATATATCCTTCCGTTTCCATTTTGAATTCGGCTGGATTGCACTATTAACTTTGTTCCAAGATGTTTTAATCGTCGTGGGCGTGTTTGCAATCAGAGGCATTTTCTTTGATTCGACGGTCGATAGCTTATTTATCACGGCGGTATTAACCGTAATCGGTTACGCCATAAACGATACAATCGTTGTGTTCGATAGAATCAGAGAAAATATGCGCTTTTTAGCCAAAAAACATTCCTCAAATGAAATCATTAATGCTTCGATTAATCAAACCCTCGCTCGTTCGATTAATACGACATTAACGACATTATTTACGCTTTTGGCGCTTTATTTCTTTGGCGGCTCAACGATTAAAGACTTTGTTTTAGCTATCATTATCGGTATTACAACCGGTGCTTTTTCTTCAATATTTACGGCAGGAACGGTTCTTTCTTTCGTATTGGAAAAACAAGAAAAAGCAAAAGCTAACGCTAACGCGTAAAAACTCCAAACTTAAATATTTTATTAAAGTGTCCCAAAAGCAAAATAAGAATAAAGATTATTCAAGCGCTTTTGGGATACTTGTACTTGTGATTCTTACGCCAAACTTATCTTCAATGACAATTACTTCGCCTTTTGCGACAAGTCTTTCATTAACATAGACTTCGACTTGTTCGCCCGCGATTTTATCAAGCTCGACGATACTGCCCGGCTCCATCTCAATAACTTCTTTAATGGATGATTTGGTTCTGCCTAATTCAACTGTCACATGCATTAAAACATCTTGCATAATATCGAGGTTTTTCTTAATCGAACGATTGGGCGGTGTCGGTTCAAATTCTTTAAATTTCACCGGGCGAACGGTGATTAATTCATCGCTTTGATTATTTTTAATATTAGGCGTTTGATTTAAGCTTTCATCATCTATAAAATCAACCGAATCAACGGTTTGAACTTCGCGAGGTTTTGTTGTTTCGCTAGTGCTATCTTGATTACCATTATCAAAATCATCAAGCCCAAGTTCATCTTCATGCCCTGTGATATGATCCATATCATCATCTTCAAAATCGCTCAGCTCTTCTTCCGTGGCGCTATCGGCTCCTGCCTCATCAATAGTATTATCAATATTATCGACAGTATCGCTAATATTATCACTGATATTAGCTTCATTATTAACGCTATCGCTATTTGCTATGCTATCGTTATTCGATTCATTTAAAGCTGCGCTAATATCAGTATCGGCATTGTTTTTTTTGTCGGATGGAATTTCGCCAAACATAGAAGTAGAATCGTCCCCTTGATTTGGCCCATCAAACATCGAGCCTCCGGCTTGAATAGAATCATCAAACATACTTGAAGCAGCGTCACTATTGAAGCTATTTATATCATCAGAACCTAAATTGTCGTTATTTTGCTTATCTTGCTCCATTTATCACCTATTGAATTATAAATTGGCCGAAGCTTACTCTCATGACTTCTCTTTCGCCTTCAAAGACGCCATTAACCAATTCTAATATTTCTTCTTTGGCAATTTCTTTCCCGGTCGGAGTTGAAAGTTCATCCGATGTTTTATTAGACAAAACTGAAATAATGGCATCTCTTATGGCCGGTTTGTATCTATCCATTTCAGCGATTACTGAAGCATTAGGATCGACTGCCGCGCCGCCTCCGTGACCGCCATGACCGCCTGAGGGTTTAGCTGATTCCATCGCCTGATGAGCGGCAATTTCTTCTTGGGTTTTGGATAATTCCATAGCGACGCCAACTTTTAAATATCTTCTTGTGCCGCTATCTGCCAAATTCAATATGAACTCACCCAAATCAAGCAATATTCCTTCTTGCTTGTCTTCGCCTTCGTCTCCTTCTTCTTCACTTTGAGAAGGTAATAATTGGGCGATTTTTTTATCTATTGAACTATCAAGTAATACATACATTACAATAAGCGCAATTACAATAACGATGAGAGTTATACCGTTACTTAAAGCTATCATCATTGTAGGGCTTATATCAAGCGGTTTTTTTTGTTGTTCTTCCTTATCTTCTGTCGGTTTTGCCATATTTCCTCTTTTCTATTTTTTTTTCTATAACCAGTCGGCATTTTTCTTTTTAAATATTTTATTTTTAAAATTGATGAATTTATCTTTTAATGTCAAAGATGTGTTTACGATGCCTGTCTTTGTTGCGTTTGTTACATTAATCGTATTTTGTTTCGTGTCGTTTATGAGCTTATCATAATCCCATTTTTGTCTGTCAATTTCGGATAATTCCTTTTTAGAACCTATATTATGCTTATCTTTTGCATACTGTTTGATATTTTCTCTTGTGATATATGTTGGCGGTTCGACGTAATTTGGATTTAACAATTTCATTTTAACATTATATGCAATATCGGGGCTTATATATTTGGAGTATTCTTTTAATCTTAACATCCCTTCATAATTATTTGATATTGTTGTATCAAGGTTTTTAAGTTTGTTGTTTCTGATATTTTTAGCATAGATGCTCTCCCAAAGCATCGTTTCTTTATCAACATCAACAAACCCTACCCAAACATTTACTCTGTGCGTCGGGTTTACAACATCCATCCCCGGGACATTAAGCATATTCCACATTGTGTTTTTAAGAAAATCTCTTTGGACATCAATTCCCATTGTCACTATAACAAGCTTTTTAACGCCTATTATTTTGGCTATTTTTTTTAATGCCGTAAAATCCGTGTTATATCCTTGCTGCAGCCCTTGAAGATATTCAAAGTCATATTGCCTTAGCCCGGCTTTTTTGAGTTTTTCTTTGGCGCTATCAATTGATATAACTTCAACACCTTTGTTTGAAAGTTCTCCTTTTATATCAACCGCGAAAAATTCGGGCGTTTTAAAATAAGCATTATAATAATTAACCGGCGTTAAAATAGTGTCTGTTATGATTCCGATTTTTTCCAGTGCATAGGCTTTTGTGTTGATGAGAAACGCAAAAGTAAAAAATAATATAATTCTAAATACTTTTCCCCACATGATAATTAAATTATCAGATATATTTTTTCTAATTAAAATCATATATTTAATTGATTTTTTTGACATTTATATTTTTTTCATTAAATAACCTGTGTAATTGTGTCGAGATACGATAATGGAGTAAATATGCACAATTTCAAATAAAAAGGTAATGTAAATGCCTTTTACATACAGACTACAAAAAATATTAGAAATCAGAATCAGAAAAAAAGAAGAACAATTAAAAGCTGTCTTAAAGGCTCAAGAAGAAGTTGAAAGAATCGAAAACCTCATACTTCAAAATCTAAACGAAATTAAAACCCTAAATGAGCAAATGAGACAAGCCGATCCTATGATGTATGAGCAATTTGATAATTTTATAAAACACCTCTGGGAAGAAGATAAAAAGCTCAATCAACAAAAGCAGGAGGCAATCGACAATTTAAACAAAGAAAAAGAAATACTAAAAATCAAAGAACAGGAAGTCAATGTCTTAGAAAAACACAAAGAACACAAAAAAGACGAATATATCTATGAACAAAAAGCAAAAGAATTAAAAGAACTAAATGAAATAGGTTCTCAAAAATTCTTTATAAGAAACCGCGAACAAAAAGAAGAACAGGAATATTTAGAGTATTTAGAAAACTTGAAGCAAAATGGAAATTAATTTAGACAAAAAAGAATATAACCAAAACCTCATACAATCAAGACTTATTGAAATATTTCAAAGTGACAAATATATCAGACAAAAGCCCGAAAACAGCGCTTTTGAAAGCATTAAGACAAAATTAATTAATGTAATAGAAAATATAATATCAAAAAACGACACAAATAATGATATAGACGAACAATTAAACGATAAATTTTTAGAGCTCGATTTTGGAAGCGAATATGATATAGATGTATCTAAAATTGGGATTAATGACGCTATTTTTTTTATTAATCTCTTAAATCAAAATAATCAAATAAACTATAGCGTTGAAGGAGGAAAAATATCTCTGAGCGATTATCAAAATAACCCTATTAATGCGACAAACCCTCTTTTAAACATGCTTCAAAGCTCGCTTGAGACAAAAAAACCAATAAGGCTTGATTTTGATAACGATGTAACAGTCATTTTAAAGCTCGATTCAAAAGGAAAAGTCCAGGCCCATTTTATCCCGGGCAGTGCCGAAGTCGAATCATATTTAAAAAACAATCTGAGCTTTTTAAAACAAGCTTTTGACAATCAAAATATAAACTATTCATATTTGGGTTATTCAAAATCCAAAGACGAAAACAAAAACGACAGAAACAAAAACAGCCAAAATCAAAAAAGGAGCAAAGAATGAAAGATTCATATATTAACGCACTGAATATCCAAAAAACGAGTGTTCATTGGATGGATGCAATATCTGAAAACCTTGTTAATCTCTATACTCCGGGCTATCGCGAAAATATGGTGACTTTTAAGACATATTTAGATAACGCAGTACCTGATGTGATGCTCAAAAATAACGGCCAAGGAAAAGCAATCCCGGGGACTTCGCCTGAGAATGTTTTTTTGGAAGGTAACGGCTTTTTTGTTTTAAGAAACGATGAAGGAGGAGTTGCTTACACTCGTCTGGGTGAATTTAAGTTTGACGGTGACGGAGTCTATAGAGCCGCTGACGGCTCTAAAGTCCAAGGGTATATATTAAATGACAAAGGTGAAATTATGTCAGGGACTAAAGCGATTGATAAAAATTCTTTTGAAGATACAATCGCCCAAGGAGGAGCGCTCGCTATTCCCACGACAGAAATTAAACTTTGGATAGATCCTGATAACGGGAAGTTTTTGGGTAAATATGATGAATATGAAATAAAAGACGATGGCGTATTATATGGAAAAGCAAACAATGGTAAAGACTGCACCCCTTTATATAAGCTTGCCGTTATGAATTTTCATAACCCTCAAGAACTTTTTGAATATAAACAAGGGCAATATGTTGAAACCGCATACTCGGGTAAACCCGTAATAGGAACAGGGACAATAAAAAGCGGCCACATTGAATTATCAAACATCGATTTTAAAGCTAACGCCGTTTATTGGAAAGAAGCTCAAACCCAGCTTGATTTATCCGGGAAAATAATGTCAACATATAAACAACTTTTGCAATCCGCAATGGAATTGTTGAGCTAGTATGAAAAAAATTAATTGCTTTATTTTAATAATTTTTGCGCTATTTTGTTTTGAATCCGTTGTTTTCGCTCAAGATGATTTTTTTGATGACGGTACAAAATTTCAAAAGCCCAAAGAAGAAAATTTCTTTTCAAAAAAATTTGCCAAATTCAAAAAAAATAAAACCCAAAATGATGCTCCTAAAGGCTACTATGGGTCATTACCCAATATTGAAGATGATTTTAAATATAAAAAACAAATTGACCCAAAATCAGGCGATAGGCAAATGGAATTATTAAATGACAATAATTTAAACGACGAAAACCTCAAAAAAGCGCCCTATGACGATGATTTGTTCTTGGATATTATAATTCAAAAAGAAGACAACGATTCAAAGTATCTTAAAGACCTTCAAAAAGTCAAATACGCTCTTGAAAATTTAAAAACCTGTATTGAAGAAGATGGCGATATTCAAAGGTTTAATGCCAATGTTAATGTCGTTGAATTGTATGTCAAAAACTTAAGCGAAAAATATAAAAACGAGCCTGAAAGCCAAAAAGAAAGCTTTATAAGTATATTAAACACTAATTATTATGCAAAAGTTTTGGGCAATTTAAAATATGAAGCAAACTACTACAAAAGGCTTATTCCGACTAATCTTGGGCAATACAGCAGCCAAAATATATCTTTAGAAGAACAAAAGCTTTTGAATCGAATCAATAAGGCTCTTTTTGAGATAAATAATGAAACTTAAAAACTATCTTGCCAGGCCGTTTGCGCCCATACCAAAGATGAAAATATCTTTGCCTTGGGTGTTTGGGCCATTTTTTCCGTTGACATCGATATAGACTTTGCCCCAGCATTTTTGTGTTTCAAAATTTCTCGTATTGGGGTTAAGATATGTCGGTGCGGGAGAATCCGTTGTTTCATTGGGAAGCCTGTATGACGGGCAATTAGCTATTGCGATATTTCCAAAACCAATGTAGACATCTCCAACCATTTTGGCGCCTTTGACGGATGCATCGCTGCAGCTTGAATAATCACAGAAATTAATACCTTCTTTTTCAAATTTTAAATGTTTTGAAAATAGTGTTACAATGTCGCTTGCGGTTGCTTGGGCGGAGCCTGAAGCGTTATATGTCGTATATGTTGCTTGGCCTGTCACATATTCCATAAAAGCACCCGTCGGGACTTGAGTGTGTTCGGTGTCTTTTATTTCGGCGCTTGCTTGTTCAATTGCCGTGATTGTTTTTAGGGCATTAGCATGCATTGCCTTTTCGGTATAAGAATTATTGGACAACGCTTTAATTAATGCCATTGCAATGAAGCCTACAATCATTACGACAATTAAAATTTCAGCCAATGTGAAAGCTTTTTTGAACATTTTAAACATATTTTTTCTCCGTAAACTATTTTTATCATACATAAACAAAAGAAAAATTTAAAGTTTTGTAAATTTTTTTTACATTTTAATTTAAAACATTAAAGAAATATATGGATACTGTCGAAAATATCGGGTATAAGGTCGAACAAAAAGGTTATATGATATGAGCGAAAATTACAGCTTAAACTCACAATTTGGCTTAAACGTGGCAAAAGGCGCCTTGGGTGCTTCTTCTAAAGCTGCAAAAAATGTCCAAAGCTCAAATAATTTTTTTGAATCAATTAAAAACTTAAGCGAAAAATATGAAAATGTTTTTAATGGCAACGTTGAAAAAGAAATAAACATGTATTCGCGCCAAGCAATGATTGTGGCAATGGATTTAAACGCTGCCGAGACAAAACATAAATTTGATACAAATATTTAATTTACCCCCCTTAATCTTATATAAAATGTGTAAAGATAGGATAAAATCCTATCTTTTTGTTATAAAAAATTGTATAATAAGCTCTGTAATGGAAAACAAAGAATTTCTGCAGGATTTTAAAATATACCTAAAAAGCGAAAAAAACTTTTCGTCCCACACGATAAGAGCCTATTGCGCCGATGTTTATACTTTTTTGTTGTGGATAGGGGATAGCGATTTTTTAAAAATCGAACCTGAAAAATTTAGCGAATACCTCTATTTTATCGGCCAAATTAACTATAAAAAAACAACAATTGCAAGAAAAATCGCTTCGATTCGAGCATTCTATAAATTCCTTTTTCAAGAGGAATTAATCGAGTATAATCCTTTGGATAACGTTGCAATTCCAAAGCAGACAAAGACCTTGCCTAATTTTTTATATGAAGATGAAGTTGAAAATATTTTAAGAGGAATAAAAATAGATACACCCTCGGGCTTTAGAAACAGAATCATTCTTGAATTGCTCTGGGTCACGGGCATGAGAATAACGGAATTGTCGTCATTAAATTATGAAAATCTTAACTTAGAGCAAAATGAAATTCGCGTGTTTGGTAAAGGCGCAAAAGAAAGAATAGTCTTGATTCCGGATAAAACTAAAGAGGGGCTTATAAATTATATTGAAAACGTATCCGATTTAATCCACAAAACCGACAAAACCCCAAAAAGCCCATTGTTTATTAACTATAACGGCTACAGATTACAGAATCAAAGCATAAGAAAAGCTCTAAAACAGTGTCTTTTAAACATTCATTTCCCAAAACACGTGACCCCCCATGTGTTTAGGCATTCTTTTGCGACACGCCTTCTTGAAAACGGGGCGGATTTAAGAGTAGTGCAAGAGCTCTTGGGCCACTCCAGCATCAAAAACACTCAAATATATACTCACGTTTCAATTCAAAGATTAAAAGACGTCTATAAAACCGCTCATCCGCACAGTGCTGGTTCTTAGACAAGCTCCTATATATTTGTTGCCAATGATGGTGCAATGATTATGAATTTTCTGACAAGCTCTTTGTCCCATTGAACATTTGCGCCCATTTTTAATATTTCGCAAGCTTTATTAACTGATAACCCTTTCCTGTAGGGTCTATCCGATATAAGCGCATGGTAAGCGTCCGCAATAGCGACGATTCTTGCCGATAGCGGTATTTCATCTCCCTTTAAGCCATAGGGATAGCCGGAGCCATCAATATGTTCATGGTGATATTTTACAATCGGGATAAGGTCATTAAGCGCTTTATTAGGTTTTAAAACCTTATCGGCCCCAATTAAAGGATGCTGTTTCATAATTTCCCATTCTTCGTCATTGAGCATTGTGGGTTTTCTTAAGACTTGTTCGGGGATGCCGATTTTTCCTATGTCATGTAAAAGCGCGCCCAATTTAATTCTTTCAACTTCGCTAGAAGGAAGATTTATCGCACGCGCTAACGCTTCAGAGTATCTTGAAACTGCGGCGGAGTGGCCTTTTGTGTAGGTGTCTTTAGCGTCAATTGTATTTACCAAAGAAGAAACAACATCAAGCAAATGTTCATTAGACAGTATTGTTTCGCTGTGGAATTGTTTTATTAATTCTTCTTCGATATTTAAAGCTATTGAAGAATGTTTTTTGCCTATTACTTGGGCAAAACATTTTAGCGCCTCATCGTCCCAGAAATTATAGTCGCTTGGTGAGATGATTTTAGATACGCCCGAATCATTCCTTTTGCTTTTTGCGATATAGAGAGCTTGTTCGGCCAGAATTGTTAATTTTTCTTGTTTTGAAGCGCTGTTTGGATAAATTGAAATGCCGCAGGAGAATTGCAATTGCCCTAAAGTGTCAAACATCGTGCATGAAAGAGCGTAGAGCAGAAATTCGCACAGGTATTTTGCGCTGTCTTCATTGGTGTTTGGCATAATGACGCCTATCTTGTCTCCGGCGTAGCGGCCCAAGATGTCTGTGTTTCTTTTGTTTTTCTTTAATTTTTGTGCAACTTCTTTAATTACGCTGTCGCCTTTAGCATGGCCCAATTCATTATTTATCATGCTGATATTTGCTATATCGATTATGCATAGTGCCAAAGAAGAATCCGGCGCGGTTTTTTGAATTTCGGAGTTTAATTCTTCCTGGAATTTTTTATAGTTGTATAAGCCTGTTAAAGCGTCTTTATCAGTGTTTTTATCGACAAGTTCGGATAGAATTTGGTTATTATAAAAAATTGCATAATAATTCGAAAATAGTTTATAAAGCTCCAAAAAATCGCTGTTGTCGTTGGGAAAAATCATCACCCCGAGGCAATTATCAGCGTTAATCAGAGGGATTATGGTGCTTGGGGTTGATTGTATGTATCCGATTTTTAAAAAGTCGCAATTGGTCGATATTATTGCTTGTTT
This sequence comes from Candidatus Gastranaerophilales bacterium, assembly GCA_947624685.1. Classification (GTDB taxonomy): domain Bacteria; phylum Cyanobacteriota; class Vampirovibrionia; order Gastranaerophilales; family Gastranaerophilaceae; genus RUG14156. The sequence continues at coordinate 56,697 of CANQLJ010000002.1, forward strand.
TGTTTTATAAGATTTTATAATATAGTTTTGTTCTTCGTTTAAAAATATCTTTGAACTATATGAAGCGCCCGATTTTTGCGTCAGTTTGATGTTTATATAATTTGCATTTTTGTTTAAAATCCCCAAAGCCAAAAAATTCAGATTCAAGGTTTGATAAAAATTATTGAAAATCGATCTAAAAAAGCTCAGATAGTCTTTTTCTTTGATTGCCAAAGAATTGAATACAGAAAGTATTTGATTATAGTCAATTATGGATGATTTATTTATCGAATTTGCCCAGCCGCCATAGAGCCTGTTGGCGGAGGTTCTTGTATTTAGAGGCATTATTTTTGAGTTGTCAATCGGATTGGAAATTTTTTGATTGACAGGCTCATTTTGGGTATTGTTGTCTGTTAGATTTTGCTTAATATTGTTATCCACAATAAAAATTCTTTCTTTTTATAGATTAATTAAATGGGGTGAAAATAAAAAGTGCTATATTTTTTTATAATCATAACATTTCTTTACAAATTTTAGAATAGGTGATTTTATTTTTTTGTTGTTTTTATAGTTTTCATAAATTCTTCCATAGACACGGGCTTCAAAGCTTGTCTCATTGAATTTTCGTTCATTTTTGGCACTGCAGGTTTGTTTAAAATTGTGGTGTTGTCATTAGCTTTAGCGCTTGTATTTATAGTTGTCGCGGTTTTATCCTTAGCAGCGGGGACCGTGAGATTATTTTGTGCGGATAAAACTTTTTTTGCGCAAGAAGCTTCATCTTTGGATGATTTATCAACTTTTGTGTTTTGCGCTCTGTTAGCTTTAGACTTCTTATAAGCAAGCAATCCACCTAAAAGAACAATCAATGAAGCAAAAATTGTAATTTTTAAAGGTTTTGGCATTGTTTTAAAAATGCTTTTAATGCCATTATCTTCAACCATTCCTTCTTCTTTTAAGATATTATTAAAATGAAGGATTTTTTTATATAATTTAGGATATTTTTTATCGAGCCCTTTTGCTCTAAAGGCAATTAATGAAGCATCCATCGGGTTAAAGCCCAAGCCTTTTTGTAAAGACTGATGATATTGCTTTTTATAGTCAGCGGGGACTTTATAAGCATAGTTTTTATGCGGTTCTTTAAAAAGGTTGTATTCTTGCCTGTCAAACCTTTCTTCGCGCCCAAAAACATCCATATAAAACATATAGTTATTATGTGCGCTCATCGTATCGGCCCATTTTGCGCTTATAAATGTTTTTGGGTTTTCAAGTTCGCTTGGCGTCATTTTTGAAGTGTGGCTCAAAGCTGTTATATTATCTTTTTTGTGAGATACTTTTGAACCCGTGTCATCAGCAATATTATGGGCTATTTGAACTAAAGGCTGAGGGTCGTGATTAGCCGGGCCCAAGATAAATTCTTCTTTTGACCAGCCTCTATCTAAATATGCATCGTTATATCCCCATTTATCGTGGTCGTTATGATGCATCCAGGTGCTTGAATAGATTTTGACTCTGTTTTGAAGGGGTTTAATCAATTTTCCGTCCGATTCAAAAGCGCGAAAGCTTTGTGCGTCTGCTTCCACTTCCCACAACAAATTATTTAAGTCAAAATCATCGCCCTTGACCTCTTTGACCCAAGATTCAATTTCTTCTAACAGCGACGAACCCAAGTCTTTTATGATTGTTTTTCCGTCTTTTGTGCTCATTTTGGGTTTAATATATTGCCAACCGACGTCAAATCGTATCATATCGTATCTTTTTGCGCAAAGTTGAACTTTTTGTTTTAAAATCTTATAGCTATCGGAATTTTTGTCCAAAATAGTGTCAAAATCTAATGCCGGTATGTCCCAAGAAGCTTCTCCCATTTTCAGATTTTTGTTAAAAGCATTGGGATAAGCATTTATCTCGTCTCGTCTGAAGCGCAAAAGACAATCGCCGCAAAGCTTCAAGCCTTTTTTGTTTAGTTTTTCTTTTGCAATTTTTAAATGACTGTCGGCTAAAAATTGTTTAAATTTAAAAAACTCTTGATTTGTTTCATCATCCAATTTAATATCAAGCCAAAAAGCGTTTCTTTGGCAAAAATCATTGAATTGCTTTACTAAAGGATGGTTTTTGTCGAGCTTGAGAAATCTTTGATAAGCAATATTTAAAATTTCATTTTGTTTTCCCAAATTTGATGCAACATTTTTAAAATTTGAAAGATAGTCTTTATATTCGCCACAGTTAGCTTTTGCGATTTGTTCAACTTCATCTTTCGTTAATAAATTTGCAAACTCATCGCTTGTAAGTAACTCCGGATTAATCTGTTGATTTCCCAAAGCAAAAGAAGTCCCATTGTAAGCGCAATAAAAATCGCCATGGCTTTTAATCTGTCCTTGGGGTAAATCTTGAACTACATTAAAATCAAGATAATCTCTCATATAATCAATATATTCTTGAGCATAATCGGATGAAAGATGCCCGATACCCGAGTTATAAGAAGGACTTTGAGGAAGGGTGGTTGATGGCATTATAAAAACACTTTTTCCGTTTTGTCCAAGAGCTTCTTTAGCGCTTTTTAAGGTTTTTTTATAGCTTTTTAACTCACGTTTTGTGAGATTTCTTTGAAATGAAATTTTTTGCGCTTCATTTATTTTCACGTTCACCCCAACACAACTTCTCCATTTTTTATAAAACACCAAAATATTTTTATTTGCGCTTAAAAACGAATTTTTTATAAAATTATTTTACTATTTTTATTATTTTATTGGACGATTTTTCGCCGGAAAAAATTGAAATTTTGGATTTTGAAATATCAAAAGTTTTGCTTAAAAATTCTATTATTGCTTTGTTTGCTTTTCCTTCGAGCGCTCTTTTTGTTGTTTTAACTTTGATAAAATCGTCTTTAAAATCAATCAAATCAACTTTAGAATTTGCAATGACTTTTATTTGAAATCTAAATTCTTCGTTTTTTTCTAATTCTAAAATAAGACTTTGTTTTAATTCTTCCAAATTTTTGTACATAATTCATTCTATTATATTTAAAATACAACATTTAATATATCCCAAAAATGAGATAAGTTGTATAATGTTGTAAATATAATTGGTGAATTATGACTTATCAAAAAACTTTTGATGAAATAAAAGCGGAGCTAATCAAACAAAAAAGGGCTCCCGAGGATATAGAACAAATTGAAAGTGCCTATCTTTGGGCAAAAGAGCTCCATGAAGGACAATATCGAATCTCGCAAGAGCCTTATATTGTCCATCCTTGTGAAGTTGCAAAAATATTAGTCGATTTAAAACTGGACAAAAATACAATTATTGCGGCTTTTTTGCATGATGTCTTAGAAGACACACAGGCAACGGCTCAGCAGATGCTTGAAAAATTTGATATTGATGTATTAAATCTGGTTCAAGGTGTTACAAAATTAAATAAATACCAATTTAAATCAAAAGAAGAAAGACAGGCTGAAAATTTTCGAAGAATGCTCATCGCGATGGCGCAAGACATTCGAATCGTCGTTTTAAAATTAGCCGACAGATTGCACAATATGAGAACGCTATCTTATATGGTTGCTTCAAAACAGAAAAAAATCGCCAAAGAAACGCTCGATATTTTCGCCCCTTTGGCTAATCGCTTGGGGATGGGGAAAATTAAAGCGGAGCTTGAAGATTTATCCTTGAGGTATTTAAACCCCGAAAAATATTATGAGATAGCAAAACTTGTTGCCGAAACAAAAGCCATGCGCGATTCGACGGTAAACGCCTTAATTGAAGTCATAAGCAAAGAGCTTGAAAAAAATAAAATTAAAGCAACAATCAAAGGCCGAGCAAAACATTATTATTCAATTTACAACAAAATGCAAAGACTAAATGTCTCATTTGACCAATTATATGATATTGTGGCGGTTAGAGTAATCGTTAATGACGAAAAACAGTGTTATCAGGTTTTAGGGATAATTCACCAACTCTTTAAACCAATCCCCGGGCGCTTTAAAGACTATATCGCAATGCCAAAAGGCAATATGTATCGCTCTTTACATACTTCCGTCATCGGAGCCAAAAATAAACCCGTCGAAATCCAAATCCGCACCCACAAAATGCACGAAATTGCCGAATACGGGGTTGCTGCCCACTGGAGATATAAAGAATCGGGTTCAATTAAAGCAACAAACAAGCAAGACATGCAATTTTCCTGGATGAGAAAAGTTATGGAGCTTGATAAGGAATCAAGTGACACAAAAGAATTCGTCGAAAGCGTAAAATTAGATTTATTTAACGATCAGGTTTTTGTTTTCACTCCAAACGGAGATGTCTTTGACCTGCCAATTAATTCAACCCCGGTTGATTTTGCCTATAGAATCCACACCGAAGTCGGGCATAAAACCGTGGGCGCGCTTATTAACGGAAGAATCGCCCAATTGGATACAAAACTTAAAAACGGCGATATTGTTGAAATATTGACTTCAAAACAATACATGCCCAAAGTCGATTGGCTCAATTTTGTCGTAACCAAAAACGCAAGCTCTAAAATCCGCCAATGGTTCAAGAAGTTTAATCGGGAAGATAACATCCAAATCGGAAAAGCAAACCTTGAAGAAGAACTCACAAAAGCAAGTTTAGATGATTATATGCGCCTTGGAATAATCGATAAAACCGCAAAAGAAATGAATTATAAAAGTACGGATGACCTTTTTGCAGCAATAGGTTACGGCGAAACCACTATCCACAAAGTCTTAAACACTCTAAAAAAATATGACACTCCAAAAACAGACGAACAGCTTGCAAACGAAAAAACACAAACTCAAAGAAAGAGCAAAAACAAGAAAAATGATATAATAGGTTTAGAGGGGCTTTTGTGGTCATTGGCTAAATGTTGTTCGCCAATCCCGGGGGAACCCATCGTGGGCGTTGTTACGCGCTCAAAAGGCGTCAGTGTCCATAGATTAGATTGTAAATGCTTATATAACATAGAACCCGAGCGCATGATGGATATTAAATGGGCAGATGACACAACAAAATCGACATATTTGGCTCATATTCGAATCGAATGTCAAGACAGAATCGGAATTTTAAGAGATGTTTTGATGAAAACCGGAGATATGGGAATTAATCTAATATATTCTAATACATATCTAAAAGGAAGAAAATTTGGTATAATTGATTTAGGAATCGAACTTGATAATATCGAAACACTAAAAAAAGTCATCCAAAACATTCAATCAATAAGCGATGTCTGCTCTGTTCGAAGATTACAGCAAAAAGAAAACCTGAATCAACCAAAGCCATCCAAAAAGAAAAAATATAAAACAACTAATCAAATAGGAAAACAATAACAAATAATATGGAAGTCTTTAGAGAAATTGAACCGAATAAGAATTTAGCTCTGGCGCTTGGTTATTTTGACGGCATCCATATCGGGCACAAAAAAATTATAACCGAGCTTATTAAACAAGCTCGCGAAAAAAAAGTTAAATCTGCAATAATCACATTTGATACTAATCCTGCAAATTATTTTTCCGATAAAACAATCCCCAATATCCAAACGTTTAAAGACAGAGAAATTTTATTGTCTTCTTTGGGTGTGGATTATCTTTATGAATTGGATTTTGAAAAATATAAAGATATGGACGCGCAAAAGTATCTGAAAGATGTTTTGGTTAAAAACTTTGAACCAAAAGTAATTGTGGTAGGGTATAATCACACTTTCGGAAAAGAAAAAAAAGGCACACCTTCTCTTCTAAAAGACTTTGCCTCTAACTACGGCTATGATTGCGTTGTTGTGCCAAAAGTAAAATATAAAGATAGAGACGACGTAAGTTCGACCATTATTCGAAAAAGAATCGAACTCGGGCATCTAAATGCGGTTAAGGCATTCTTGGGACGCCAATTTTCCGTTCGGAATTCGGTTGTGAGAGGTAATAAAATCGCAAGGACGCTCGGTTATCCCACAGCCAACATCATCTGGCCAAACAGCATGATTAAACTACCCTACGGGGTTTATTTCGGTTTTGTTCAAGCCGGCTCTAAAATGCGCCCCGCGCTAATTTCCTGGGGCACAAAGCCAACGCTTACCAACGGGCAAAATGAGGTTTTAGAAGCTCATTTGTATAATTTTGATGAAAATTTATACGGAAGAATAATTAAAATCATTTTCACAAAAAAATTAAGAGATATGGAAAACTTTGGCCACATAAGGCTTTTAACCACCCAAATTCAAAAAGACTATAAAGCTTTTGAAAAATGGGCAAAATTAATGATTAGATAGTTTGTTGTTTTATTCATATCTTAAAGCATCAATCGGGTTTAATAATGATGCTTTATAGGCAGGATAATACCCAAACCCAATCCCCACAAGCCCGGAAAAACAAAACGAAAGAATTATGGGAAAAATAGTTATAACAATTGCCGTTTTAAATATCGCTCCGATTAAAAGCGCAATAATAATCCCTGCAATAACGCCAATCAGCCCCCCGATTAAAGATAAGACAAGCGCTTCAATTAAAAATTGAAGTCTTATGTCGGTTGCCCTTGCTCCTATTGCCATACGGATTCCTATTTCTTTTGTGCGCTCGGTAACTGAGACCAGCATTATGTTCATTATCCCGATGCCTCCTACAACAAGCGAGACGGAAGCGATTGAAGCCAATAATATCGCAAAAGTTTGAACGGTTGATTTCATTTTTTCTTGAAATTCTGCGCTGTTTCGGACTTGAAAATCATCAACTTGCATTTTACCAAGGTTATGTGTGCGTCTTAGGATTTCTGCGATGTCGCTTTCGGCGATAGTTGAATCCTCAAGGCTCTTTGCTTTAACTATAATTTGATTAACCATCCCCGGAAAATCCGTCCCAAAGACTTTTCTTTGAGCTGTTGTAATGGGAATAAAAATTAAATCATCCTGATCCATTGGGCCCATTTGGCCTTTTGCTTTGATGGTTCCAATTACTTTAAAAGGTACATTTCCGATTCGAAGAGTTTTTCCTATCGGATCAACATCTCCAAAGAGCTCTTTTTCGATTGTTTTTCCAATTATGGCAACTTTTGTCGCATTAAGTTCATCGTCTCTTGTAAAGCGCTTTCCTAAATCAATTTCATAGTTTTTAACGTATAAATAGGGGTTGGTAATCCCATAAATAGTGGTTTGCCAGTTTTGATTTCCGTACATGACTTGTTTAGAGGAGCTCATCAAAGGCGCAACGGCATCAACTCCTCGAGCTTGTTTTTTGATTGCCTGAGCATCTTTGAGGCTTAGAGTCGGTTTTGTTCCGATGCCCAATGAAACGCCGCCTGTTTTAGCTGTTGCCGAGCGGATGGTAAGAAGGTTTGAACCCATCGATTCCATATTTTCCTGGACTTGTTTATTAGCGCCCGAACCGATAGCGAGCATTATAATTACCGCTCCGACACCTATTATTATCCCTAAGGAAGTGAGGGCGGATCGCATTTTATTAACTTTAAGCGAATTGAGTGCAATCTTCATTGTCGATTTAAAATCTATCATATATAATATTAAACCTTTATTTTAAGGACTGTTTCAATTTTATTATATTATATTTTGATTTTTTTGGATAGATTAAAAATCTTTATAAAAACGTTTTTGATTCCCCTTTAATTATTTTTAAGGTGCTTATTTAAAAATATTAGTCATTTAGTCGTATATAATTCGAACGCCCGTTCCCATTCCGACACCGTTATTTCTTCTTATCAATTGGCCGTTACTTCTGTAGTATGTGTCTGTTTGAGTCGGAGCACTAAAAAGATTGGTGTAGTTTGTGGGTCTTGCTTGGTTTTGTTTTTTGTCGTCACAATCAAAACCCACGTCGCAATAAATCTGTTTATCGACAGGAACGCTGTAGCCTGTTAATTTTCCTTTGTCCTTGACATCATAAATGTCGTCATTTTTGGCTTTAGCTTTGTATGCGAGATTTTTGTTTGCAACATTAAATGTAAGAAAATTGTTATATAAATCATAGCGCAATCTGTTTATGAATCTTTGTTTTTTATAGCGCCAATAGTTTTTTAGACTGCTGTTATTTTTATTATAAATGTTGTTATAAGAATTATAGTAAGAATTGTAATAGGAATTCGAATAAGGATTATAATAGCGACTGTAAGCGTTATTATAGTAATAATTGTTTGGCGAAAAGTAATTTGGGAAGTTTAACCCAAAAGCACTAAAATTAGATAGTAAAATTGATAACCCTAAAATATAAATAACGTTTTTCATAGTTAAAATATATTTTAGATTTTCGGCTGTTGCATTCACTTATCGGCTAATAGAAGATAGTAGGAAAATTTAATTAATATCCCATCTTCCGCATGTTCCGCCCCAGCGAGCAATGATGTTACCTTTTATGTCGGAGATTTTTTTAATATCGTCTCTTTGTTGGTTTTGTTTGCCTTCTAAGATTGTTATAACTTCACAATTATTTGAACATCCGTCACACATGCAGGTGATGCTGTGGAATTCAAGGTCTTTAATTTTCCATCCCTTGAATTTTGTTTCTTTATTTGTATATTGATGATGTTCCATAGCAAGCATCGCCGCACCTATTGCGCCCATTGTCTGATGATTGTCGGGAACAATAATTTTACATCCGAGCTCTTGTTCAAAAGCTTTTACCATGCCTTTATTTGTTGCAACCCCGCCTTGAAAAGAAATGGAGGGCAAAAGGTCTTTTCCTAAAGCCAAATTTGCAAGATAATTTCGAACCAACGCCTGACAAAGGCCATATAACAAATCTTCAACGGCATAGCCCAACTGCTGCTTATGAATTAAGTCGGATTCAGCGAAAACTCCGCATCTTCCTGCAATTCGAGCGGGCGATTGAGATTGAAGCGCAATATCGCCAAAATCTTTAATATCAACATTTAATCTTTGGGCTTGATGGTCTAAAAAGCTCCCGGTACCTGCTGCGCAGACTGTGTTCATTGCAAAATCGGTAACTATTCCGTCTCTTAAAATAATGATTTTTGAATCTTGCCCGCCTATTTCAAGAATCGTTTGAACGTCGGGGATTTCACTTGTCGCAGCAACGGCGTGAGCGGTGATTTCATTTTTAATTATATCAGCTCCGATTAATGCTCCGGCAAGGTTTCTTCCGGAACCCGTTGTGCCTGCCGATTTAACGCAATATTGAGCACCATTGGCTTGAGATAAAATATTATCCAGACATTTTTGAATAGCTATAACAGGCTGACCCTGAGTTCTTGTCATATAGCTATCTATATATTTTCCTTTTTCATCTATGAGGGCGATTTTTGTTGTGACCGACCCTACATCTATTCCTAAATAAACATTCATCATAATAACTATATTTTATTATAAACATAGTTTTTTAACAAAATTTTTTGCTATAATTTATTTATGGAAAAAACAAAAATTGAATTCGGAACAGACGGCTTTCGAGGAATAATCGCAAAAGATTTCACCTTTGAAACGGTGGAAAAAATTATAAAAGCAATTATTAATTATCTAAAAAACAATTTTTCAAATGATGAAATTAAATCAAAACCAATTATAATCGGCTTTGACCCAAGGTTTATGGCAAGGGACTTTGCCTGTTTTTGTGCTGAAATTTTATCAAACGCTTCATTTAATGTAATTTTATCTAATGTTGTTGTTCCAACGCCCATTATTGCTTATTATTCAAAATACCTTAAAACATTAGGCGCAATAATGTTTACCGCTTCTCATAACCCCAAGGAATACCAGGGAATTAAATTTATCCCAAATTACGCAGGCCCCGCCACAAAAGAAATAACCGATGAGATTATAAAATACATTGATTGTGACGTTGATTTTAATGGCGTTAAAGGAAAAATTGAAACAAGGGACTTTAAAAAAGAATACTTTAGCCAAATAGAAAAATTAATCGATTTTAAAAAAATTAAAAATGCAAAATTAAATATCATTTTTGATGGCTTATATAGCGCCTCTGTCGGGTATTTTGATGAACTTTTACTAAAAAATGATATTGAATTTTTAAGCTATAATATGTACCATTCAAGTGACTTTGGAGGGGGACTGCCCGAACCCAAGCCAAAATTTATGAAAAACATAAAAGATAATTTTATAACTTTAGCAAATGATGGTGATGCGGATAGATACGGGGTAATCGATGAAAAAGGAAATTACATTAGCCCCAATATCATTATGGCGATTTTAACAAAATATCTTTATCAAAAGAAAAATAAAAAAGGTTTTTTAATTAAAACAGTAGGGGTTTCAAAAGCGCTTGATATTTTAGCCGATAAATTAAATATTAAAACAATTACAACGCCCGTCGGGTTCAAGTGGCTTAGCGCCGCTATGAGAGAAAATGATTGTTTGTTGGCTGGCGAAGACTCCGGAGGCTTATCAACAGGGAATCATATCCCCGAAAAAGATGGAATATATGCTAATTTATTAATATTAGAAGCAATGGCAAATGAGAATAAAACTTTAAATGAATTGGTTAATGAAATAAATGATTTTATAGGGATAGAATTTTTTAACGATAGGGTTGATTTAAAGCTTAAAAATATCGAAAAAGCAAATGAAATTATTGAAGAATATAAAAAATTAGAAATAAACGATAATATTTCGGATTTTAAAATAAAAGAAATAATAAAGCTTGATGGGATAAAATTTTTATTCAGTGATGAAACAACATCTCTTTTGATTCGAAAATCAGGAACGGAGCCGTTGTTGAGGTTTTATATCGAATCGGATGACAAAGAAAAGATTGAAAAATTAAAAGACTATTTAACAAAATCTTATAAAGAGGAATAGTTAAAAAATATTACAATTTTTAATTGAAAGTAAATTTTTGCACAAAAAAAGACTTTAATTATATATAAAATATATACAAATTAATTTAGGGCGCAAAAATTGATACAGCTTCAAAACATAGATTTTTCACTATTAAACAGATTTTTTGGAATCCCAAAAACAAAAATTCCTCAATACGCAAATAAAAGCCTTGAGGAAATAATGGAGCTTGAAGCCAAGGAGGGAAACAAAAAAGCCCAAGATTACAAAAAAATCTTGAGCGACCCTGATAAAATCCTTGAAATTTTTAAATTAACAAACCTTGAAAATAAATTTATTATCCTTCAAAGCCTGTCTGAACAAGACTTAGACAGCCTTTTACCTTATCTGAATGAGGAGCAGCTGTCTTTGGGGCTTAATTTTTTCACCGAAGAAAAACTTGTCGAACTATCTAAACAACTTCCCTTAGAGGAGCTCATCGGGATGATGCTTCAAAAATTCAGCGTTGTTGATATTTTATCTTTGATGGAACAAAGCGCGATGGATAAATTTTTGAATGAACCGGATGTTGATAGGAAATACAGCGAAAAATACTTTGAAAGCCTTGATTATAAAGAGCTTCAAAAAATAATGATTCAATCTTTCGGCTATGAATTTAAAGAAAAAGGGTCGAGCGAATATATTGAATACATTGAAGGATTGAATGACAAGGATTTTAAAAATTTCATTTTAAACCTCGAAAGAAACGACAAAATTAATTTAATCTCGGGAATTGTTGAGCAAGAGGAGGACTTTTTGCTTTTGTTCAAGCCCGAAGATATTGTCCGCCCGATGGAATTATTGATGAAAGAAGACAAAATTAAACTTATGTCTAATTTGGAAGCGGAATTTTTGATTCCGATGATTCAAGAATTGCCAAAAGACTTAACTCAAATTGTCTTGACGCAAATTGACCCGAAAGACTTTGCGGAAGTTTTGGCAAGAGACTTTCAAGACATCTTGTCTTCCGTTGTGATTTTCACAAAAGGAAAGATATAGTTTTTTCTAGTTATGTTGGAACATTGCACGTTGACCAACAATACCAAAAGGAATTGCGTTTCTGTCCGTGATGATAATCGGAAATACATCAAGAATTTTTGATTTTCCTTTCGGGCTTGGGACTTTATAAGAATCGCGGGTCTTGAGCGGATTTGGACGTCTGTCGCCATTAACATCAACAATGATTAAGCAAGGATAACATTGAGCCGTACCGCTGTCATCCTGGGTACAAAGGTCATTCGGGTCATCTTTTTCTCCAATGTGTACATAGGTTGCGCAATGTCCGTTTGTGTCAGAAAATTCCGCGGTTTTTGTCGCTTTTCCGTCACCGTCTTTTTTGCTTGAGAGATTTAATGTCATTTTTTGCGTAGGAAATTCAAAACGCATGCCATCGGCCGTATAGAAGGCATAATTAGAATCAAGACTGCCTCCGTTGAATGCGGTTGTAGTCGAGATGACATTCATCCTTGCTCTAAACATGTTAAACAGGCTGTCGGGGTTATCCGGATCGTCCGGAGATGTCATGCCCCCTGCTTCAATCGGGCCGTAACCTTCAAGAGCAATGTTGAGCTCGATTACCTGATTGATAGAGGATAGTGCTTTTTTGAGAGCTGATTTATATTCATGTTGTTCTGTATTTACCAATATTGCGGGTATGGTTAATGCTGCAATTACCCCGATTATAACAAGGGTAATTAACGCCTCGGCAAGCGTAAAAGCTCTCTTTTTAATACTATTTCTATTTTGACTTTTAATTATTCTATCAACCATTTATTCTTATAAACCCGTAACAGTTAGATTATATACCAAGCCAAAAAATATGTAAATATAGCATTTAAAAATCATATTTAGGATTGATATTTTTTATTTTAACACAGATTATTTAATTTTGCACTTATTTTTTTGGGTGCACAAACAGAGTATTTAAACATATCAAATTTACACATAAAATAATATATGGAGTTAATTAATGTTTAAAGTTGAAAAACCTCAAATGATTAATAAAACCTTTAGATTGCCGTTAAAACTTGTGCAAGAAATGCAAGCCATCGCGCAAAATAAAAAGGTCTCTTTAAATAATCTTGTCCAACAGTGCTGTGAGTATGCGCTTTCTCATTTGGATAAAAAATAATTCTAATTAATAATTCTAATTAATAATTTTTAATTAATAATTGTAAATTAAAAATTCTTCAAGCGCTCTTGTTTTCATATACCTTGCATCGGGCTTTTTATCGCACCATATTTCAACCGCCCTTTGTGCTTGATAAACGAGCATATCAAGTCCGCAGATAAATTTTTTATTATATCTTATTGCTTTTGAAATTAATGCCGTCCTTAAGGGATTATAGACAATGTCATAGACAATTGCGCTGTCTTTTAGGGATTCAATGTGCCTGTCTTCGACGGGGGAATTATTTTCGCTGAAGTTTTTCATACCCATTGGCGTTGTATTAACTAAAATATCAACGTCATCAAGGTTTTCCATTAATGTTATTTGAATAGATTTAATATCAACCTTATCAAAGCGATTTCTTAAAGTCTGAATCGTTTGAGAGGAGTTTATGACGTTTCGTGTATAAACATCAATTCGATTTATTCCTAAGATATTAAGGCCTGCGCAAATTGCTCTTGAAGCTCCGCCTGTTCCTATGACGGCTGCTTTTTTACCTTTAAGGTCAATATTTTTTAACGGTTCGCAAAATCCCCAAACATCAGTGTTATAGCCATACAATGAAGCATCTTCATTAATTTTTACGGTATTAACGGAACCTGTCATATTAACATATTCGTCATATTGCGCTAAAAATAATGTCACAGGCACTTTATGAGGAATTGTAACATTGAAACCATAGTATTTATTTGAGCGAAGATATTTTATCTGATTAATTAAATCTTCGCTTCTTGTTTGAATTACTTCATAAGTGCCCTTGATTCCTAAATCTTCAAAAGCCGCTTTATATAAGACAGGGCTTAATGTATGGCTTAAAGGATAACCGATGAGCGCTAATTTATAGTTTTCCATATTTATTCTTCATCCATATCTTTTGAATATTTACAATTTTTATTTGAGCAGGCGATTTTGTTGCCTCTTTTAAGGTATTTTTTTACAAGCAAGCTTCCGCATTCGGGACATTTTTCACCGTTAGGTTCAGCGTATAGCGTAAAATTGCAATCAGGATATTTTGAACATCCCCAAAAAAATGTTCCAAATCTTGAGCGGCGTTTGACAAGTTCACCATTTCTGCCAACTTCAGCACATTTTGGGCAGGCAACGCCAGAGGATTCCAAAATCGAAAATCTTTTTTTGCATTTTTCATTTAAACATTGATAATATTTTCCGTATGGCCCTGTTTTAATAACCATATCACCGCCACATTTTTCGCATTTTTTGTCCGTCGGTTCATCTTTTGGAATTTCTGTTTGGGCTTCCCCATTATTCATAGGAAGTGCGGTTTTACATTCCGGGTAGCCGGAGCACGCCAGGAATTGTTTTCCAAAGCGAGATAATTTAACAACCATTTTTTTACCGCAATTAGGACAAATTTTATCTGTTTCAACATCAACTCTTTTCATATTTTTTGATGCTTCATCAAGTGTTTTTGAAAAAGGTGTCCAAAAGTCTTTTAAGAATTTGACGCTATTTTGTTTATCTTCCGCTATGTCATCAAGGCTTGATTCCATTTGGGCGGTAAATTTATAATCCATTATATCGACAAAATGTTCAACCAATTGCTTGCAGATGGCTCTACCAAGTGGTGTTGGTTTTAAAGCTTTTGTTTGAAGCTTTTCAACATAATTTCTCTGTTGAATCTTTGTAATAATGGGAGCATAAGTCGAAGGGCGGCCTATACCATATTCTTCAAGCTGTTTTACAAGGCTTGCTTCTGAGTATCTTGAAGGCGGCTGAGTGAAATGTTGTTCGGGGTTTAATTTTGAAAGGGTCAACTCATCCCCTGTTTCTAATGTCGGGAATTTTTGAGCCTTAAGGTCTTCTTCATCGCAATATATTTTGGTAAACCCGTCAAAGACAACTTTTGAAAAACCCATTTTGAAGATATATTGATTTGCGCTAATATCAACCGTAAGGTTTTTAATTTTAGCGTTTGTCATTTGAGATGCCATAAACCTATCCCAGATGAGCTTATACAATTTATATTGTTCGCTTGTTAAATATTTTTTTATGCTGTCGGGAGTTTTATCGATGTATGAAGGGCGGATTGCTTCATGGGCGTCTTGGGTGTTTTGTTTTTTCTTGTTATAAATGTTTGGCGTAGTCGGGTAATAATCATTGCCATAATTATTCAAGATGAAATCTTTAGCGGCGTCTGTTGCGTCATTTGAGATTCTTGTCGAATCCGTTCTCATATATGTAATTAACCCGACCGAACCGTCGCCTAAATCAATTCCTTCATAGAGTTTTTGGGCTATCTGCATAGTCTTGGATACGCCGTAACCAAGTTTTGAACTTGCTTCTCTTTGAAGAGTTGAAGTAATAAATGGCGGCTGGGGTTTTTTAGATGTATCTCTTTGGGTGATTTTTGAAACAATATATTTTGCCCCTTTAAGTTCATCTAAGACCTTATTTACCTCATCAATATTATTTAATTCAAGCTTTTCATCTTTATCGTTTTTGATGATTCTTGATAATTCGGCGCTGAATTGGGCGTTTTTGCGATTTAAAATTGCTTCAATTGTCCAATATTCTTTTGGGATAAATGCTTCAATTTCATCTTCTCTTTCACAAATCATCTTGAGCGCGACAGATTGAACGCGGCCCGCTGAGAGTTTATAATTTTTCATTTTTTCCCATAAAATGGGGCTTATTTTAAAACCGACAAGTTTATCTAAAATTTGTCTTGTTTTTTGTGCTTCAACTTTTAACATATCGATTTGATGATAATTTGCAACGGCATCTTTAATCGCATGGGGCGTAATTTCATTAAACACAATTCTAAAAATCTTATCATCAGGGAATTTTAGACACTCTTTAACATGCCAGGCTATCGCTTCTCCTTCTCTATCCGGGTCGGATGCCAGATAGATTCTGTCGACCGTTTTTGCAATTTTATTTAATTCGGTAACTACTTTTTTCTTTTCAGGAATTATTTCAAATGTCGGTTTAAAATCATTTTCAATATCAAACCCCAAGCCTTTTGAAGCAAGGTCTCGAACATGGCCCATTGAAGCCTGGATAATATAATTAGGGCCCAAAATTTTACTTATTGTTTTTGATTTTGCCGGGGATTCGACTATCACAAGGGTTTTTCCCGCGTTTTCATTTTTTTTGGTATTAGTTGATTTAGCTGTTTTTGTAGTTGCCATAGTTACCTTATAAGTTAATTTTTATAGTATTTGCCGTTTTTTTGTATAACAAAACTTTTTATTTCAAGATTGGTCAATGTGACCATTAATGAAGAAGAATTACATTTTAATTCATTTATTATTTCATCAAAAGTTTTTTCTTCAATAGATATTATATCTAAAACTTGTTTTTCTTGTGCAGTTAATTCGCTAATTTTACAATCGTCATCTTGAAGCTTTATTTCCCAACCCATATTATCTATTAAATCTTGTGCGCAAGTTACAATTGAAGCTCCGTTTTTAATTAATTGATATATTCCGTGGGTGTTTGGGTTGTTGATGGGCCCCGGCATGCACATTAATTCTCTGTTATAATCAAGCGTCAAATTGGCGCTTATCATAGCGCCGGAATGGATTTGCGCTTCGGCAACCAATGTGCCTTTGCTCATGCCCGTAACAATTCTGTTTCTTTGGGGAAAATTCCTCGGTAATGGCCCGACGCCCAAAGGATATTCGCTCATCACGATGCCGTAAGAATTAATTATTCTATCATAGAGATATTTATTTTGAATCGGATAAACGGTGTCCAAGCCGGAACCTACGACCCCCACTGTTTTGAGGTTTGATTCCATAGCGCTTTTATGAGCTTGAGCATCAATTCCAAAAGCTAATCCGGAGACAATTGTGATATTAGAATTGGCTAATGAACTAATTATGCTATCCAGCGAGATTTTAGCGTTCATCGAAGCTTTTCTTGAACCCACAACGGCTAAATTACAAATGTTATCTATATTATCAAGATTTCCCTTATAAAATAATGACAAAGGAAAATCGGGGATTTGTTTTAAAAGAGGAGGGTATTTTTCATCTTCGTATTTTAACAATTTTATGCCCTCAATTCTGAAAGCATTTTCATAACATTTATCAATATCTAATTCATCAATTTTTTTTAAGATGTTTTTGGGAAACGAAATTTGATGAAGCTCGCTTATCATCTCGAGCTCCTCTTGGCAAACGTTAAGAGCATGCTCAATATCATATTTTACAAATTCAAATATTTTTGATTTAAACAGAGGTTTAACATCTAAATAGTTGAATGCTGTGTAGTATTTGTCGGGATTTTTATTTGAAACATTTTTTTTATTTGGCATCAACTTTTTCTTTCAACTCTTTTAATTCATTTTTAACAGCATCATGGTTAAACGTCAAGCTTTCTTTAAAATCTAAAGCAAGAGTCAAACAATCTTTTTGTGAAGAAAAGTCTTCATTAATTTCAAAAATTCTCGACATTAAATAATATATATCGCCGCTTTGGTGATTTTGAGCAGCTTTGGTTAATATTTCCAAAGCTTCATCTGTTTTTCCCTGTTTAATCATAATTTGAGCCAAAAGCTTATATGATTCCATATCATTTGGATTTTTTTCTATCGCTTTATTTAACATCATTGTGCAATCATCGATTCTATCTAATTCGCAATATATCGAAGCGATGTTAAAATATGCCCAAGAATAGTCAGGAGAAAGCTCAAGCACTTTCCTATATTCGACAAGAGCAAAATCAATTTCGTTAATTTTTTTATACTCCATCGCAAGATAAAAATGTGCAAAATAATCGCTATAGTTATATTCTATCGCTTTTTTGAAACATTTTATCGCCATATTGGGGTTGTTTTTCTTTGAATATAAAATGCCCAAGGAGAAAAATGCATTTGAGTCTTCTTCTTTATAGTAAATTACTTTTTTAAAGTTATCCATCGCATCATCTATGTCGCCTTTAATTTCATAGACAAGCGCTAAATTATACAAAAAATCAGCTTCGTCGGGTTTAAGTTCGACCGCTTTTTTATATGAAATCAGAGCATTATCAAAATCTTTTAATTTTTCATAGCAAATACCCATATTAAAATATAAATTAGCATCATTGGGGAAAATATTGAGCAAATATTTGATGTGAAAAAGCGCATGCTCCTCAAAACCCAAATCCAAGCAAAGCATGATTAACTCCCTTCTTGCCTGGAAATTTTTAGGGTTTAATTTGACTGTTGTCTGAAGATTATCAAACCTTTGTGTATCATTCATTATCTTTTTCTTTTATATCCGAAAAAAGCTTATTCGTTTGTTTGAGGAGCGTCTAAATCTAAGTCTATCGATTTTCCTTCAAATTCGATTTTATTTAATTCTTCTTGCTGTTTTTCTTCCTGTTCAAGCTCTTGTTTGTCTGCGTCTTGGATTATTTTTTCTATGACGATTTGAGCCATATCGAGCGCTACTTTTTTCTTTGTTTCATTTGGGCATTTTTCCAGCATCTGTATCGCCGTTCGAACGGTCGAATCAATGTCATACCAGCGCGAGTGGCCTCTTTGGATTCGGCCGTCTTCAACTGCCGCTATAATATCTTCGACGTTTTCATAACGATTATCTCTGATATTGTGTTCAATTATGACTTTAATTAAATTAAGAGCAACCGCAATTTGTCTTTCATCCGATGAATTAGACAATGTTCTAATAGACATTGATAAAACCGGGTCTTTGTCATACCATCTTGAAAAATATTGATTTTCCATATTTGCTCCTTAATTTAACTGTTTTTTAAAATTATTCCGCATCCGCTTTTGGGATATTGCCAATCTATTGAATTATACGGACACACAACCTTGCAAGCGCCGCATTCCAGGCAATTTTCATATTGCACTAAAATCTCGTTTATGTCGTCTCGATATTCATAAACACCGGCAGGGCAGATAAATGTGCAAGGCTTTGAAGTGCATTTGAGGCATTTTTTTATATCAACTTTCAAATGTGCTTCACTATTAGCATTATACTTGAGATTTGATAATTTGTCTTGTATAGATTTTTTATTTTTTTCTTTATTATTCATAATCGTTTTATTTTCCGAAAAATACGTCTAGTGCGCATCTTAAAAATGCAATTGCGTCTTTAAAAAGTTCTATCGGGTTTCTGTCTTTAAATAACTTAAAGAAAAATTCCCGAAATTGTTTCGATTTCGAAACACAGTTAGCTCCCGTTATGATTTCAAACAATTCTTTAATTTTGTTTGGATAGTATATATTTAAAGAGTTTGAACGCGAATATAGTCTTTCAATTATGTTTCTGTAGGAATAGAGGTCTTTTAATATAAATGATTTTTCAAGTTTTTTTCTATATAACGATAAGAAATTAGATGAAAAATTATTGTTAGCTAACGCTTCAAGAGCGCATTGACCGGCAATTTTACCTGAAATTAGCGCGAAATTTGTCCCTTCAAAATGAACCGAATTTATAAACCCCGCAGCATCTCCAACAACCATAACGCCGTTAGAATATAATTTCGGCATCTTTTTATATCCGCCCTCGGGTATCATATGCGCGCTATATTCGATTCTTTCGCCTCCTTCAATTAAAGGAGCAATTGAAGGATGGGTTTTTATAATATCTAATATTTCATTAATATTTAATTTATTTTTGGATAAATCGTCTAAATTTGCGCCGACTCCAAGCATTATGGTGTCTTTAAAAGTGTATAAAAATGTCATCATAAAAAGATTCTTATACCCTTTTAATTCTTTAAAATCGCTTCCGAAGTATTGCTTTGCAACACCTTGGGTCAAATCGTCTTTTAAATTAAATCTTTTTTCAATCGTTTGTTTATCGAGCTTTAAAGTCTCTTTTGCGCTTAAAATTATATCTTTTGGTTTATAGTCTTGTTTGAGCTTTAGATTTTGAGATAAAAGAGAATTTACTCCGTCAGCTAAAATCGTTACAGGAGCGTAATATTTTTCTAATTCCGTTTCGATTCCGATTACTCTGTCATTTTCAACAACAAGACTTTTAACTAATGTATTTGGGATATAATAAACGCCATAGCTTTTGGCAATTTCAATTAATTGACTTTCTAAATTAAATCTTTTTATGGTATAAGCGCTGTTTGATTCGTTATTTTGATAGGTCAATTCAAATGAACCTGTCTCATTTAAAAAAGCATAGGTGTGAGATGTAATTTTTCTTTCGAATTTGATTTTTTCAATATCTTGGCCCAAAAGTTCCCTCAGTGCACTTGTATAAACAGCACCTCCGTACATGTTTTTTGAGCCGGGGTATTGAGAGCGCTCAATTAATACAACTTTTTTTGCGCCTTTTGCAACACTAATTGCGGCGGCAATACCCGAAGGGCCTGCGCCAACTACTATAACATCCGCATTATAATTTATATCCATAACATAATTTTACGATTTATTTATCTAAAAAACAATAGATTAATTAGTTAGTTTTAAAATTTGCTTTTATTTTGATAAATCTATAAAATAGTATTTATGAAAACTCTTAGTCTCATAATTCCAATCTATAACGAACAAAAAACACTTTTTGATGTCGTAAATGAAGTTTCAAAGCTTAAAAAAAGTGACTATTTTATCAATAATCAAATAGAGCTTGAATTAATCATAGTTGATGATTGTTCTAATGACGACAGTTTTAAAATCGCAAAAGATATTGAAAAAGATTTTGTTAATGAATTTGAAAATATCAAAGTTTTAAAAAACGAGATAAATTTAGGTAAAGGCTATTGCATTAAAAAAGGTTTTAAAGAAGCCAAGGGCGATTTTGTGGGTATTCAAGATGCTGATATGGAATATAGTCCAAATGATTATATAAAACTTTTAAAAACAATGATAGATAATGATGCCGATGTTTGTTACGGTTCAAGGTATTTAAAAAAAGATTCAAGAAGGGTTTTGGGGTTTTATCATAGTTTAATTAATAAATTTTTGACGTTTCTTACTAATATAGTGACAAACCTTGATTTAACCGATATGGAAGTGTGCTATAAGCTTTTTAAAAAAGAGGTAATAACTAAAATTGCGCCGCAATTAAAAGAAAATCGCTTTGGATTTGAAGTTGAAATGACAATATATTGCGCAAAGTTGGGCTATAGGTTTTTTGAATGCGCAATTGATTATAACCCAAGAAGTTTTCTTGAAGGCAAGAAAATCAAAGCTAAAGACGGCTTTAGAGCCCTTTGGTGTATCTTAAAATACGGATTAGAGGATAAGAAGTTTTAAGAATTATATCTTATTCCATTTAAAATACTTAATTGACGATAGGGATTTAACGGCACCATCAATTAAAACAATGAATTCTCTTGTGGAAGCGGTTTCACTGTAGGCTAAAAAGGGGATTTTATAAATATCTTCTCCTGATAATTGTGTTGTCATAAGTTTTTCAAAAGGCGAGGACGTAAGAGACTTTATTACGCCCTTAGCGTCGTCGTTTTCCATTTTTGTAACCGTGTCATTTAATGAATAGCTCCCGATGTTACCCAAGACAGCAACAATGTTGTATGGGATTCTCCCTAAGACCTTTAGAGATGCGAAATTATTTTTTAAATTATATTTTCCTTCGATATGAAGGCTCATATTTGTCCCTTTTGAATCGATGTAGTCGATATTTGCCAGATTATTTAAAATATTAATTGTTCCTTCCATAGTTTTAAAATCGCCCGTGTTTTGTTTTGTGACGGTGGATAGGGTCGAATTTAGGGTCAACTTAAGAATACTTTGAGATAATATGTTTCCCGCTTGCAAAAACCTCTCTAATTTTGCAAATTGGGATAATTCCCCGTTTTCGATTTTAAAATCAATCTTTGATATTATTGAATTAATATCATTTATATTCATAGAAAGGTCAATTTTTGCGCTTAATTTGCCGCTTGCGGCAAGAGAATTTTCTTTTAATTTCGAAGATAATTGCCTTACATTAATTTCTGCCAGATTAAATTTTGTTTTTAAATTATTGTTAATCGTGTTTAATGTAAGCACTCCTTGGGCTTGGCCTGAGAATGCTTCAAAAGAAAAATTATCAACAGATAAAATATTATTTTTTAAATTTCCTTCAAAATCAAGTGAATTAATTAATCCATAGGACGTTTCAAGGGTCAAAATATTTCCTTTGATATGGTTTATTTCAAGATTATTTTGGTTTTTATTTGAACCTATGGAATTGTTAAATTTCAGATTTTGGCTGTTTAGATACATAGAATTGATGTTAATTGTATCTATTATTAGATTATTTTTTTCATATTTTGCGCTCAAATCTAAATCAATATCGCTATCTAAAAACCTTGCTTTTTGGGTTTTTAGGTTGATGTTTGAATTTTTTAAATTTAGAGAAGCACTATCGATATTTAAGTTATATCTTTTCGAATTTATGTTTGATAATATAAAATCCCCGCTAATATTAGGGTTTTTGTTTGTTCCTTGAAGGTTTAGTACACCTAAAATATCTAAATCCGTTTCGCCAAAATCGGGTAGATTTAAGGCTATAGGGATTTTTTGGTTTAATAAAATTTTTATATTATTAAAGTTTATTTTATCCTTATTATTATTGTCACTATTTAAACCTAAAGACCCCGTTGCTTCAAGCAGTGTTGTTGTTGAGGCGTTTGAGAGAATCGCAAAACGATTAATCAAAATTTTATCTTTTGTGAGAGTGAAAGAAGACTCAAGATTCATTTTGTTTTTGAATTTTATTATATTATTTTTGATGTTATCTGATTTCGAATTAACATTTAAAATAACAAGGGGGGATTTTGTTTTATAGTTTTTTATTTCGCCATCAGCATTTAATGGTATGCCATTCAATAAAAGCGAAGTTTGATTAATTATAATATCGTTTTTGTTTTTTTTAAGGTTTAGGGAAGGGATATTTATCTTAATTTTGTCGTTTTGGATTTTTGTTTTAGATATTATAGCCCCCATTTCGCCTATTTCATCAACGGAATTTGAATCAGAATTTAAAGAAATCTTTTCTATAAAACAATTTAATTTATATGGAATTATATTAAAAGCGAGGTTTTGAACCGAAGAATTTGATTTAATTACAGGGTGATTTAATGAACCCGTGATTAAAGAATTAATCTTAATAAACCCTGATAAAAAATCATAGTCATTTAATTTTTCTTTGTAAAAAGAAGGAAGGGGGATTTTTTTAATCAAATTTAAAACAGTTGCGACATTAATTAAATCGGAATTTAAGGTTATATTTATATTTGCTCGATTATCAATTTTACCTTTTGCACAAAATTTTGCATCATTTAAAAACAAAGATGAATCAATTATATCAATTGTGTTGTTGTCAAAATTGATGTTTGAATTGATTGAATCAATTGAGAGGTTTAATTTTTTTGAAATTATTTTAGCGTCTTTTATGTTTAATTTTCCGTTTGAAAAAATTGTTTTAAAGTTGCTTTTTAAATATAAATCGACGTTTATCAGCCCTGAAAAATCAAGGTCATCAAGATTTAAACCCGGTTTAAAGAATTTAATAAAGACTTTTATAAAATCGTTTATTTCCGAAATATTGATTTCATTTGAATTTAATTTTGCTTCGATGAATTTATTTTTTGACAGCGACACGGTCGAATTAATCTTTAAATATTGATTTTTGATGAAATTTAATTGCGCATCGGTTTTAATTTTGTTGTCTTTAAAATATAATATAATGTCGTTTTTGGGTAATTTTATGTTATTTATTTCAAAACTGTAGCCGATTAATTTAGCATACCCCGACAAATATGATTTTTTGTTGTTGGGGTTGATTTTTAAATTAACATCGAGTTTTGAATTAAATTTATATTTATCAAGGTCTTTTAAGGGATTATAGTTTAATTTTAAAAGAGTGGTTTTAAGGCTCTTTGAAAGCTCAGGGTTTCTTTTAATCGACAGATTAAGGTTAAAATCAAAGATTTTATGATTTTGGCTTATGACATTACCACAGGATGAAATATTAAGAACATGCGCTAATTCCGGCGAATTGAGCTTTAATTTATCCGCTTTTATATAAAACATTTTTTTAATATTTTCATCATATAAATTTAGCTGCGCGCTTTTAGCGTTTAGGTTGATGTTTCTGAGTTTAATTTTTGAAATTTTTTCTTTGTCGTCTTTAAAAATATAGCTAAAAGAATTATATTTTTTTGATTTTAAAAATGTCGTGTTGATAGTGATTTTATCTAAATTTGCTTTATTAATATCAATAAAACCTGTCAGAAACGAAACGAGATTAACACTAATGTCGGGGTTTATAATGTCGGCAAAATTTTTACCCGTGTCTTTGTAATTGAGCTTTATGTAGTTTGCTTTTAAGTTAATGTCGAAATTATAGTTTGTTTTGATTTTTAAATTATCGCAATCAAAAGAGAGTTTATAATCATCTAAAATATAGGTATTTATTGCGTTTTCAATTGTTTGTTCGTTGATATAATTTGGAATAATATAAAGTAAAAAAAGATAAATCCCTAAAAAAACAATTGCTAAAAATATCAAAAAAGAAAAAACCCTCTGTTTTAATTTTTTGATTTTTTGTATAAAAGTGCCCTCTAAACCCCCGTCTGATTTCACATTGACCCTCTTAAATAAATCAAACGAGGTTAAAATCTTTTTAATCCGGCTTTTCTTTTTATAATATATCATTTTATTTTTATTATTTATATTTCAACTTATATTTCAACAATTGAAATACTGTGAACGCCCGCGTTTCTTGCTTCATCCATTAATCTTACGACGCTTTCGTGGTTTGATTCGCCCGATGCTTGAATTAAAAGCCCGTCGGGCAAAGTCTTTGAGTGCTCTTTAATTGTTGAGGCAAGGTTTTTTTCTTCGATTTGCGCTTCATCAAGTGTATATTTGTTATCTGATGTCACCGTGATTTTGATTAATTTTGCGTCTTTATCGATATTATTTTGTTCGACATATTCAGGTATTGCAAGCGATAAACCCTGTTGATCCAAAATCGGCGCTATAACCATCATAATGATTAATAAAACAAGAAAAATATCCGTTAATGGTGTGATATTAATTTCATTAAAAGTTTGTCTTTTCATTATTTTATCGCCTCATTATTATTTTCTTCAAGCTCTCTTTGCTGTTTTTTACTCAGGGGTTCGCCTGCGACCACGAGTTTTTCAAAACCTGCATTTTGAGCCGCTTTCATAACGGACATAATTTCCGAGCTTTTTGTTTCTTTGTCGGCTCGAACAACGACTTCTTTTCTTTCCAAGTTTGATATAATTGCCGATAAATCCTGTTCTAAGTTGTCTTTTGAACTTGTTTTGTCATTTAAAAAGAATCTGCCCTCTTTTGTAATTGAAACGGTTGCGTTTTTCTGTTCAATTGCAAGCCCCGAATTAATCTCGGGCATCTTTATTGTGTTATCAACTTTAGAAAACCCGGGCGCTATAACCATCATAATGATTAACAAAACAAGAAAAATATCCGTCAGCGGTGTTATATTAATCTCATTAAAGGTTTTTCTTTCGTTATCTTTTGATGAACTAAAATTCATTTTAAATTCCTAATTTTTTTTATTTTTATAAAGCAATTGAGTTATTTTTATCTACTTCGACTTCTTCATCGGAATCAATGAAGCTTAAAAATACAAGTTTGATTAGTTTAAAGTCGGATTCAAATCTTGCAACAACCGTTTGAAAATAGTTAAATAAAACAACGGCCACAATAGCAACCCCAAGCCCTAATGCTGTTGCAATAAGAGCGGAAGCGATACCTGTTGCAACTTCTGCCGATTGGTTACCTTTAACGGCTAAATCTTGGAAAGTGTATAAAATTCTAACGACTGTACCAAATAACCCCAAAAACGGAGCAACACCGCCTATTGTACCTAGAATTGTTAAATGTCTTTCAAGCTTTCTTGTAGCTAAAGATGAAGATATATCATAGGCTCTTGAAAATCCGGCTTTTTGTTCGGTATAAATTCTAAGCGCCTCGTCAACCATTTCCGAAATTATTCCGCCTAATTGAACGGACATTCTTTGAGCTGCGCCAATGTTATTTTTGACAAGCGCTTTTTGAAGGCTCGGGATAAATTCCGAAATGTTTCTTTCGTTTTTTCGATAATAAGAAATTCGATTAATTGCAACATACACAACCAATATTGAACATATAAATATCGGGGTTAAGACCATCCAGTCCTGTGCAATTGCTTTTAGCATTAAATCCATATTTTTATCCTCTTTTTTCTATTGTTCTAATTTATTATTTTTTATTATCTTATAACACTATTTAATACATTATAGTCAAACGTAAATTCAATCGGGACGGATTGGCCTTTAAACTCGGGAGGCAAGGGCTTAAACGGTGCCGTCGATTCTATTGCGCTCATTGCGGCTCTATCTGCCAGAGGGACACCCGATGATTTAGTTACTTTATGAGATAACAATCTTCCGTCTCTGCTTATGACAAAAGTTATTACAACACGCTTTGAACTGTCGCCTTTCGGCGGATGCCAATTTCTTCTTATTTTTTGTTCCAAATCTCTCATATATGGCCCCCAATTCGGCTGTCTTATGGCATCAATTCCGGGAGCACCCGATGGATTGCCGGGGCCGGGGTTTCCGCCAGAGCCGCCATAAGAACCTTTGGAAGCATATCTGTTTCCGTTTGGTGTACCCGATGAACCGCCCGGACGACCTGCGCTTGAGCCTCCCGATGAGCCCCCTGCTGAACTAAATTTTGGAGCGGGAGCGCCCGCACCCTTTGAAGCCGAAGGAGAGCCGCCAGAGGATGTTCCCGAGGGTCGATACGTTGTTCCGACAGGAGCCTTAGAAGGAGCAGTCGGCACTACAAAAGGACTTTTTGGAGCTGTCGCAATTTTAGGTGCCGTTGGTACTGCACTTGGCGCTTTTGGAGTTGGCTTTGCTGAGGGTCTAATTGTACTTGGGGCACTTGGCGCCTTAGGCGCTACGGGTGCTTTTGGCGTTGGGGCTTGAACTACCTTTGGCGTGGGTTTTGTTACAGATTTTTGGACCGGTTTGGGGGTTGTTTTTGGAACCGGCTTTTGAACTGTTTTTGGAGCCGGTTTTTGGACCGGTTTGGGGGTCGGTTTTTGAGCTATTTTATTTTGTCCCTTAGGTGCGCTTTGCGCTTTTTTAGGCGCAATGGGCGTCGGGTCTGAAATAGCTTTTTTAGGATCATGTTTTCCGCCCGCTTGAGAATTTCTATCGGATCGAATTTTCGTGTTTTTATTAATGGGCGGTTTTTCCGGCGCATCCACTAATTTAAACTCGATATTTTTATCGGGCAATTTAGGTTTTGGTAAAAACGGCAAAAGTATGGCATTAAGAGAGATCAACAAAAATATCAAAGCCAAATGTAAACCAAACGATGCCATAATTCCTTTCGTAAAATTAATTTCGTCATTCGGCAGAAAGAAATTAGGCAATCGCTTAATAATTTTTGCTTCGTCTAAGATTGATTTTTTAATATCTGATTTATTTCTAATTTGTGCCATAATCGTTTTTTCTTAAAATAGATTATTTTATATAAATATATTTTCTAAATCACCCAAAAGACTAGTATTGAGAATTAAGCGTAATCGGTTGAGTAAAATATATATTTATTTGGCTGTTGGAGGGAATTAAAACGTTATCTCCCTTATCAGCTACACCTTTAAGCAAACCAATCCCCGCGCCAAGTGCAGTACCATAAACTGCACCTTTTCCGACAGAACCCGACGATAATGCGCCCATTGCAGTACCCAAAGCAGCGCCAGAACCTGCACCGAGTGCAACATTTTTGGTGTAATCAACAGCTGCATCTTTTTTTGTTCCGCCTTTTAAAATCCCGGAATTATCTTCTGTCATAATATTTGCGTTAATCGGAATTGTTTGGTTATATGGAGTTGTAATTGTTGTAAATTTAACTTGAACTTGAGCGTTTCTGTTAGCAAAACCAGCCTTTTTGTTTTGAACGATAACACCGTTTATGACGCTATCTTTAGGAGCAATTAAAGTTTCATTATAGATAAAATCATCAACCAAAATTGCTTTGATGCTTTGGCCCACAATTGCGCTTTGAGAATTAATTTCATCCGTTAATACGGCGCTTGTGGTGACACCGGATGGAACATATACGGCATACCCCGATAAATTTGATTCATCTTGAGCGCTAACGGGTGTTGAATAGTTAAAATTGCTCTTTGCAAAAGCGTTTAAAGAAAACATAAAGCTGACACTAAGAGCTAAAACCATTAATTTATTAATCTTTTTCATAAAAATTTCCCTCGCTTACATCCCACTATTTTATTTACTCTAATACAGTTAATTATTCTAGCACAATAAAGTCAAATTATACAAATTTTTAATAATTTATATAATAATCTTCATCCAATTGCACAAAAACACTGTCTCTTTGGTTAATCCCGACGTGAGAGCCAAATTCATATTCGCCGCTCGGCACATACTGAAGCGCCCCTCCCCAAATGTTGCCATAGACTTTTCTCGGGTGAATGGTTCTGTTGTATGAAGCAGGATTAGTTAAATTCCCCCCTAAAACTTCGCTTGAATAAAAGATTATTCTACCGTTTAATTCATAGGCAATTTTTTCAATCGGGTCAATTATATTTGTGATTTTTACTTTCATAGAAGCATTTACCCCTTGAACGGGTAAAGTTAATTCGCTTACGTAACCTTTAAAAATATCTCCTTTTTTGACGGCTTTTTTTTCTTGCACCCAAACATCCGCACTGGAAATAAAATATACAATTGAACCTGTTTCAAGTTCAGATGTGCTTATGGGTTTTTTTGTATAAACTTTTATTAGCGTCCCTTTTGGTAAATATGGGCTATATGCAAAAGCGAATATTTTTGTAAAAATTATTGTTAAAAATATTAATATTATTTTTTTTGTCATAATTCAATATTAATGGTTTTTTTAGTAATTTCAACTGATAAATATATGAATTTTTGAACTTTTTTAAAAAATAATTTAAAATCAAAAATATGCAAAAGTTTTTTTCAAAACTGAATAAGCCCCTGCTGTTAAAAATCTTTTTAAGCTTAATAATACTGATTTTTCTTATTTTTATAGTTTTTATTTTATGGCTTAAATATTTTATTTCCTATAATTCAATAGAAAAAAATCTTGAAAAATTAACCAATCTTAATATCGAATTTATCGAACCTCAAACCGATTTTGACTATAGATTCAACTTAAATTTAAAAGCAAAAAACATAAATATTTATTCTAAAGACAAATCAAAAAAATTCGCAAGCTTAAATGATACACACATCGCCCTTAAGCCGATTGGGCTTTTGTTTAAAAAAGCCTATATAAAAAACTTCGACTCAAAAAATATCGAAATTGCGCTTTGTCGAAACGAAAAAGGCGAAATTGACATACAAAAAGAAATAAACACAGATTTTATTGAAAATCTTCAAAAAAAGCATTTTTTATTAACAAAGCTCAATTCAAAAATCGATAATTTTAATTTCACATTCAATGATAACTATAAAATCAAAAACCAAATAAACCTTAATTTAAAAGACGGCTATGTAAAAATATCAAAAAAAGATAAAATATTTCTTTTTAAACAACAAGGTTTAATTACGACAAATATCTTAAATGATACTCAAAGCGCAAGCTTGGATATTTTAATTAATTCCAAATACCCCTTTAATCATATAAACACAAAAGACATTAGAGCAAAAATGAACATAGATAATGTCAATCTTTTTATTTTTAATGATTTGGCAAAAAAATATATATCAAATGACATTAATATGTTGAGCGGAAATTTGGATTTAAAATTAGACGTCGAAAATGATGACAATAAAATTTCTTCGAATATCCAAAACCTGTCTTTAAAACTAAATGACGGAAAAATAATAACCCCTTATAAAAAAGATATTGACATGAATATGGATTTTGATATTGATAAAGATAAAATCGAAATTAATGATTTAAAAATCCTATCCAATGACTTGGATGTTTCTTCAAAAGGCCAAATAACAAAATATTTAAGCAAAAATCCCTATTTTGACATAAATTCTAAAATTACAAAAACTCAAATAAATAATTTCACTTATCTTATCCCCGATAATGCAATTTTTTATCGAAAAAAGGGTATTCCGACGTTAAAGAAAGCAAATTTTTTCGCAACGGCTGACGGGACGGTTAATCTGAAATATTCTCCTTTGGATATGGAAGGAAACCTCAAAATATCAAATATCTATATTCCAAACTACCCCAAGCCCTATAGCCAAAATGACGTTAATTTAACCTTCATGCACAATAAGATGAGGGTTTATACAAGAGTTTACACTCCAAAAAATGAATATGTTTTAATAGACGGTATTTCTAATTTAGATGACTCGCTTTGGGGAAAATATCTTGTTAAATCGACATCTAAAATTGACCTTGCTTTTGCAAGATTATACCTTGTTCCGATTCAACAGATAATAGGTTTTAATATTGGCCCCGTCCCGATTATGGATATAAAAGGATACGGAAAAATTGATATAAAAACCCAAGGTACAATTAATGATGCTCAAATATTCGGGTTTTTTGAAGCAACTGACGCTCAAGCGCGCCTTGAAGGGTTAGATGGAATATTGAAAAACGGAAGTTGTAAAATCACTTTTGATGACAGAAAAATCATCTTTAATTTCCTTAAAGGAAAATTAAATGACGCTGATTTTAATTTAAAAGGCAATGTCACAACTAAAGGCGAAGCGGATTTAGATATTTTAATTAACGGAGCAAAAACATCCGACATCTTAAAAATATTTAATAACAGCGAAATTACAAAGCCTTATATTAATTTAACAAAAAATATTAAATCCGCTTCGGGTTTAATGGAGCTTGAGCTCAAATTATCGGGGCTCATTAATGATTATGAAAATAAAGAGTTTTTAAATAATCTTTCGCCTTTGGGAAGGATGATTTTAAAAGATAATAAAATCGTTTTAAACAATAATATCGACTTAAATAAAATATCGGCCATATTTAATTTCGGGCCCGTTCAAAAATTTGAAGGCACAATTAATTTAAACGAATCAAAATTCAATGTTTTATTAAATTCTAAAACTCCTTTGAATAAAATTTCAAAAGGAGAAGATTTTTTAGTCGATTGTGAAATAAAATCATCAAAAATAAATTCAAATGACATTCTGCAAAAGCTCAAACAGGCTGATTTTTCAAGCCAATTACAAAAAAGAATATTGGATGAATTGCAAAATTATAATTTCTATTCAAAATTAAATCTTAAATCTCAAGGCAAAATTTCGCTTAATGACTTAAATATCAAAAACTTTAAAAATCAAGGCTATTTAATCGGCTTAAACAGCGCTCAAACAAGCAAAGTCAATTTCTTAGACGGTATTATAAAATTTGAAAATGATAAAGTAACATTTAATAATTTTAAATTTAAACTTGATTCAATGGGGCTTGTTAATATCAAGGGCTCTTTAAATAATGTGTTGAGCTTAAAACCGTTGGGGGATTTGAATATATATCTTGAAAAAATAATGCTTGATGACGTTAAAAAAATATTTCCGAAAATAAATATTGAAAACTGTTTGGTTAATAACGGCTCGATTATTTTTAAGGGTGATGATATAAAATTAAATTCAATCAGTTTAAATTATGATTCGATGCCACTTTTTTTAAACGTAAAAGCAAAAGATATATATGATAAAAAAGACTTTGAAGCCGATTTTTCAACGATAGTTAATGAAACATCGAGCGATAATATAATTAACCCATATTTGACAACACCTCTTAAAATCAAAGGTGAACTGCCTCTGAAAGGTTCTTTTAGCGGAAATAGCGAAGATTATGCGATTGATTTTAGCGCAACAATACCCAAAAACTCTGACATCTCATTTATGGGAGCAAATATATCAGACACAAACTATAAAAGAGAACTTCAAGGGAATATAGAAGTCAAAGGCAATGTCGCTTCCATTAAAAACATAAAATTAATTAAATTCATCACAAACCAAAACAAAAAAACATACCCCATAATCTGCCTAAAGATTATGGGAAACATCATTCAAAGGCAAAGTGAATTTTTCTATGATAATTTAAAAATTTCGACAAATTCGATGATTAATGTTCGGATTTTGAATTTGATATTTAAAAAATCGATTTTGAAACAGGGCAATTTCGATTGCAACATTAGTTTAAACGGAAACGTCAAAATCCCCAAAATCATTGGAAAAATTGACCTCTATGACCTCGATATTCCTCTTTATAATACACAAATTAATAATATCAAAGTTGCAATATCAAATAATTTTATAGATAGTGAAATTTTAGCCAAAAACAACTCTCAAAGCGACATCAAAATCAATCTGCACGCCAAAAACAAGCTTGACATTCCTTATGTCATTAATGATATAAAAATATCTTCAAATAAAATAATTGTTCAAGATATTTTAAAAAGTATCGAAAAACAAGAATCCAAAACAGATATTGAAAAAAGACAAGAAATAGTTATTAAACCCAATGATTTAATAATTCACAAGGGCGCATATAATTTTAAAGATGTAGAGTATGAAAAAATTCGGGCTCAAAATCTTTTGGGTGATTTTTCATATAAAAACGGCATAATTGATTTAAACGATGCACAATTAAATATCGCAAAAGGAAAAATTAACGCAAAAGGAAAATATAATATAAAATCATCCAAACTTGAACTGGATGCGGATATGAAAGATTGCGATTCTAATATTTTGGCAGAGACTTTTTTGAATTTGAAAAATCAAATACACGGAAAAATAGACGGCAAAATCACGCTATCCACCAAGGGATTAAGTTATGTTGAGAGCATAAAAAATATTAAATCAAACATTACTTTTACGATTAATGACGGAAAAATGCCGAAATTAGGGTCTTTGGAATATTTCTTAAGAGCGGGAAATTTAATTAAAAACGGAATCTTGGGGTTATCCATAAATAATGTTATCGAAGTTTTGACTCCTTATAAAACGGGGGAATTTGAACAAATTCAAGGAAACCTTGTGTTGGAAAAAGGCGCTATAAAAGACCTTGATATATTTTCTAAGGGGAAAAATTTGAGCTTGTTTTTGGATGGAAATTATTTGATATTGGATAATTTAGCCGATATTGAAATATACGGAAAACTCTCTCAAAATATCTCCAACGCGCTTGGCGCTTTAGGAAATGCTTCGATTAATCAATTTATTGAAATTATAACAACTCAAAAGAAAAACAAAAACCAACAAGACGAAATTTTAAAACAATATTTGGATAAAATCCCCCCGATTGAGGGAGATAACGAAAATGCAAGATATTTCAAGGTTAAAGTCCATGGCGACATCAACAAAGAAAACTTCATTCGAAGCTTCAACTGGTTATAATTTTGTAACAATTTAACCCGAATGTATTTTTTTATTATAATTTTTCTATGGAAAGAGTTTTTGTTTTAATTTTCGCTTCATTTATATTTTTAAGCTTTTCTTGCCCTGCTTTGGCAGATGTTGTTTCAAGTGAAATTCAACAGGAAGAAACATCCCAAACTCAACAAAACGAAATTAATAACGTAATTCAAAAAGACATTTCAAAAGAAATCCAAAAAGAAATAAAAGACGCTATTGTTGAAATCTACGGAAAAGAACAATCTCAGGAAATTTATAATAATGTCATATCTCAAGCTAAAAGCGCAATTACAAATAGGCCGAAAGAATTAATTGAACAAGACCTGAATCGAAAAAACGATTGGTATAAAGATGAAATAATCTATATGTTTTATGTCGATCAGTTTGGAGTTGTGTCCGATGAAAAGAAAAATAAATTCTCTGACACTAAAACAATGTTTGATTATCTTGAAGACCTTGGGGTCACAACTTTATATATGCTTCCTTTTGCGGATAGCGAAATGAAAGACGCGGGGTTTGATGTTAAAAACCCAAAAAACGTCCGGCTCGATTTAGGCGGAATGATTGAATTTAAGGATTTTATTAAAGACGCTAAAAAAAGAAACTTTAAAATTAAAGCCGACCTTGTCTTGAACCATTTCTCCGATAGCCACGAATGGTTTAAAAAGCTTGAAGAGGGCGATGAAAGCTATCTTGATTATTTTATATATAAAGATAAAATGCCCGAATTCAGAAAATATCAGGATGAAAAATTGGGAACCGTTATAGAATACTTGGAAGATGATGGGACAATATCAAAAAGAAGATTGATTTTCCCCGAAAACACGCAAACACACTATCGAAAAGTCAGCGTTAACAACAAAGACTATTACCTTTATCACACGTTTTATCCTTTTCAATTGGATATAAACTGGCAAAATCCCAAAGTTTTATATTATGTTTTAGATACTATATCATATTGGGCAAACTTGGGTGTTGATATTTTTAGGCTGGATGCCATTCCCTATTTATCAAAAGACAAAGGAACAAACGCCGAAAACCAACCCAAAACCCACGCAATCGTGAAGCTTTTAAGCAACTACATCCAATTAAGCGCTCCCTCAAGCGTGATTCAAGTTGAAGCATGCCAGCAGCCAAAAGACATCATTCATTACTTCGGGAAAGAAAGAGAAGTCACTCTTAATATTAATAATGTCGAAAAACCGCTAAAGAGAACTTCTCAAGCACAAATTGCATATCATTTTCCATATATGAGCGCAATTTGGGCAAGCCTTGTTACGGAAGACAAAAAATATTTTATTGAAGCTTATAAAAAAACTCCCTCTATTCCAAAAAGCTCTGTTTGGGCGCTGTTTTTAAGGCTCCATGATGAATTGACGCTCGAGATGGTGAGCCCCGAGGTTCGAGAAATCATTTTTGATAACCTTGTTGATAAAGGTCTGAGCTTTAGAAAAGGTTTTGGAGTGTCGGGAAGGCTTGCTAATTTTTTGGATAAAAACCCCAATCGAATCGAAAGCGCTTTTGCGATACTGTTGTCGCTTCCGGGAGTGCCTATTATATACTATGGAGATGAAGTGGGTGTTGCTAATAACTTTGAAAATGCTAAAAAATCAGCGCTTTTAAGGCAAAATAAAAACAAAAAAGAAAAGAATTTTCTTTTATCTGCTTTTGATTCAAGAGACATAAATCGGGGAAACGTTCCAAAGAAGCTCTTTTACGGCTCGACAAAAGGATACTACGAATTTAACAGCAAAGTTTATAAAAAAGTTAAAAACTTAATCAGCATAAGAAAAAACTATTCCTGTCTTATCAGAGGTGATTTTGAAATATTAAAAACCGAATCAAAAAGCAATTTTTCATACATCAGAAAAGATAAACAAAACAAAATTCTTGTAATAAATAATCTTTCAAAAGACAAGTTAATTGCGCAAATTACTCTACCCACCGATGTCATTTTAAAAAATAAAGGACACATAACGAGTCTTAAAAATTTAATCAATGATGATAACGTAAAAGTAAATATATCGTTGCAAAACCATACCATGCACTTAAGGCTGTCGCCATATCAGACGCTTTGGCTTGAATTACGGGAGGAAAAATAATGGAGCAAAATTTGCAGCTTAAAAAAACAAAAATTCTAAATTATATTAATGTCTTTAGAGGCTTAGCGATTTTATTAATCATTATGGGCCATACGATGCAATTTGGAGAACCTCAAAGTTTAACCAGAAACATCGTCTGCGAAATTTTTTGCGGAGGTACGGCGCTATTTATCTTTATTTCAGGGTTTTTATTTCAGCATTTATCCTATAAATATGAATTTAAAAATTATATGAAAAAGAAATGGACAAATGTCATTATGCCCTATCTTTTTTGCGCAATTCCGGGGCTATATTTCTGCTTTTATTATCCCGTTGAATATAAAAACCCTTTTTTAGGGCTTGATTGGTATATCCAAATTCCGCTTCATATCTCAATCGGGCGGGTGATGAATGTTCCAACGTGGTTTATTCCAATGATAGTTATATTTTTTCTTTTTTCCTATATATTTTTAAAACTTGAAAAAAAGGATATTTTATATAAGCTTTTACCAATATTGTTTCTAATCACAATTTTTCTTCCCCGGGGAACGGCGGAAATTGAAGATACCATTGGTTTAACTTATCTTGGAAAATATTTAGTTTATGTAAAATATATTTTATCTAATTTTATACATTTTATTTCACTGTATGTTTTTGGGATGTATTGCTCTAAAAATAAAAATATAATTGATAAATTCTATCAAAAAAGGTGGCTGCTTTTTATTTTGATGATTGCATTAAGCGCATTTGATATATATCTTGCCCAAAAATACAATAGCGCAAATTACACTTTATCTAAAACGATTCTGACAATGTATTTATTAGGGTATTTAAAACATTACGATGAATTTATAATTTCGCACAAAAAAACCAACAAAACCCTTGATTTTATTGCAAAATATTCTTTTGGGATATTTTTTATCCACTGGTACTGGTTTTTTATCTATAAACAATTTATCGCTTTCAATTTAGATTTACCGATGTTTCCAAGCCTTTTTGTCACAATAATAAATGTGACTATAAGATTTTTAGCTGTCACTATACTATCTGTTTCAACATTATTTATAATTAAATCAATTATTTTAAAAATCAAAAAAGACGCAAATACAAGACAATTTATTGGGGTTTAGATTTATTTTTTTTAAAGGGGCGGGATAATAATAACTCCCGCCCCTTTTTACTTAAAATCTTTTAGAATTGTTTTAAAAACCTAACGTCATTGTTGAAAAATAATCTTATATCATCAATTGCATATTTGAGCATCGTGAGCCTTTCAACTCCCATACCGAATGCAAAACCGCTATAGATATCAGGATTAATTTCTACTCCTTTTAATACATTAGGATCAACCATGCCTGCACCTAATATCTCAAGCCAGCCGGTACCGGAGCATGTGGGGCAGCCTTCGCCCTTGCACATTATACATTGAACGTCTATTTCAACGGAAGGTTCGGTAAATGGGAAATAGCTGCTTCTAAATCTTGTCGGGCGAGATGAACCAAAATATAGTCTTATAAATTCATTTAAAACGCCTTTTAATTGTGCCATAGTGACACCTTTATCGACATACAAGCCTTCTATTTGGTGAAAAAGGTTATTTTTTCTTGCGCTCACCGCTTCGTTTCTATAGACTCTGCCCGGGGAAATGATTTTAATAGGCGGTTTAGAATTCATCATTTGTCTAACTTGAGCGTTTGATGTTTGGCTTCTTAAAATAACATTTGACGCATTTTCGCAATAAAAGGTATCCTGCATATCCTTTGCAGGGTGTTCTTTTGGAAAATTCAACAAATCGAAATTATATTTTTCAACTTCAACTTCGGGCGAATATTGAGGCTTAATCAATGAAAAGCCGAGGTGTTCAAATATTGTTGTAATTTCATTAATTGTTTGAGTTAAAGGATGAACATGTCCCGTCGGGATATAATCACCATCCAGCGTTACATCTATTTTTTCTTTTTTTAATTTTTCATCGAGCTCTTTTTTATAGAAAAAGTCATTTTTTTTATTTACCAGCTCATTTAATTCATTTGAAATTTTATTTAAAAGTGCGCCGATAATTGGCTTTTGTTCATTAGGAAGGTCTTTTAGGCCCTTTTTTAAATTATTAAATTCGCTGTTTCTTGATAAATATTTATTTTTAACATTTTCAAGAGATTTTAAATCACAGCAAGCTTCAAGTTCACTTAAAAAAGCTTTTTTAATTTCGTTAATCTTATTTTCCATACAATTTCTCGCTTATAATTTGTTTCACATTTAATAATAGCTTAAACAAAAAATTTATACTATAATATTTGCCATGGATTTTGTTTTTTATTTAACATTGTTTTTCTTTGTTTTGTTGTTTGGGGCTTTGGATAATTCAATTGATTACGATTTTTTTGCAAGATTGATTGTGGGAAAAAGCTTTTTTCAAACGGGAGAACTATTTAAATATGACTTTTATTCCTACGGCACAACCCATAATTTTATCGACCACGAATGGGGTTCAAGCTTAATATTTTATCTTATCCAGCATAATTTTTCAGATATCGGACTATATATTTTTAAAAGCGCAATAATTTTTCTTACACTTTTTATCGTAACAAAAATCATAAGGCTCGATAAATCTGACGCCAAATTCCATTTTCTTTTTTTCTTTTTTGCAATTCAAAGCATCTGCTACACGTTTTTCTCAACCATAAGATGCCAGAGCTTTTCATTTTTATTTTTTGTAGCTTATCTTTATATCTTAAAACATAGCCTTAAATATAAAAACTATAGAGTTCTTTTTTGCCTGCCCCTGTTAAATATAATCTGGCAAAATCTCCATGGGGGTTTTGTTTTAGGGTTAGCATTAATTGTAATATTTATAATCGGAGAATATTTAAACAACAATAAAAAATTTTCAAAAGTCCTTTCAATTTCATTTTTAATTACACTTTTAGGGATGTTTGTAAACCCCTATGGGTTAAAATATATTACCTTCATTTTTGAAGCTTATAAACTCAATAGAATCCATATAATCGAATGGCAAAGCGCATTTTTTAATCATCTTTTTATTTTTCAGTATATCAAATTTAAAATATTCTTTGCCGTTTGCCTTATTTTATTTATCTTTTCGATTGTTAAATCCTTAAAACTATATGGCATAAAAAGTTTTTATCAAAAAATCGATAAAACAAAATACCTGCTTATCATTTTTTGCACAATTATTTCACTTCTTGCTCAAAGGTGCCATCCCTTTTTGGCACTTAGCATAATTGCTTTATGCTACAATAATTTTTATCAAATTTTTAATAAAAAATTAAGCATAGGGGTTGATAATTTAAAAGAGATAATTTTACTGATAATTATTACAATATCGAGCCTATCTCATATCTATAACTATAAATTTATAAATACCTTAAATGAAAGGTTTTATCCCGTAAGATGCATCGAATTTATAAAAATTAATAAAATCAAAGGCAATGTTTTTTGTAATTTTCATATAGGAAGCTATGGGGCTTATAAACTTTATCCTGATAATTTAATTTTTATGGACGGAAGATATGAAGAAACCTATGATGTTAATTTGATTAATGAAATGGGGGATTTTTTCTTAAATAAATATAACGGTAGTTTTTTAAAAAAATATAAAAGCGATATTTTAATTATCGAAAATTTTTATCCCGTAAAAAAAGCTCTTGATAATGATAAAAACTGGTTTTTAGCTTATAGCGACGAAAATTTTTCTCTATATTTGCCTAAAGAATATAAAAGAAACGAAGGATTTATTTTGCCAAACGAAGATAAAAATTACTATTTCAAAACAAAGTTTGAAACAAACATTGATTGGCTTAAATAATAGTTACAATTTGTTTTAGAATTATTTTTTCGTTTTATAATTAATAAAAAATAAATTGGGATAGGAATATTTTTAGGGAATAATTTTATGAAAAAATTTTTAAAAATAGCATCAATTGTTTTGGCTTCTATTTTAGTTTTTTTATATGTTTGTATATTAATTGCACCACCTATTGTAAACAAGGTTGTTGATTTTGAAAAATATAAAAAAGATATTCAAAAAATTGTCTATGACAATTCAAAATTGAATCTTAATTATTCCGATATAAAATTATATTCTACACCAATGTTATCAACAGGTGTCATAATAAAAGACATAGAGGTCACCTTTGATGATAAATCTACACTTTTTAAAACTTCTCAAGTTAAAGGCGGAATTGCACTTTTAAATCTGTTTTTATTAAACATCAAAAGCGCAAACTGCTATGTTGAAAATCCTTTTGTTAATCTAGAAATTGTCGATGGTGCGCAATATAAAATCGTTAAAATTATTGAAGATTTAATTAACATTAATAACGCTAAAGCTGCAACTAAACCAAAAGATGAAAATGAAACCCCAAAAATCGTTCAAAAAATGATTAATCATATAACAATATCAATCCCCGAAGTCGTTATAAATAATCTTGAATTAAAAGTTCTTGACCTGCAAAGCGGCAATAACTTAAAAGCAGTTAGCGATAAAGTAATCTTAGGCTACAAAAGCAAAAATAATTCCATAAAAATTAAGTCTAACGCTAAACTTCTATCAAACGACAAAGAAAATATCTTAGCCAATGTTGATTTTAGAGCGATTTTACCAAAAATTGAACAGCAAAAAGAAACTCCCGACCCTGATGAAAAAATCGAACTTCCTTTTATAAATATCGTAAAAATTTATCAAACTTATGATTTAAAAACAAATATAGATACAAAGCTCAGGCTTCGCCCCACAAAAAACAATAAATTAATCGCTTTCGGCTACTTAAATATCGATAATTTAAATTTAAAACTAAGCGAGATAAGGCTTCCTGATAGCTACGCTCATTTGATTTTTGACGGAAGAAAAATAACTTACGATAGCGACATTTACGCTCACGAAAACGAAAAATTAAACCTAAACGGCGTTTTAAAATACGGAAAACATCCTAAATTAAAAACGACAATTTTAGCTAATGAAATCCATTTTAATAATGTTTTAAATTTATTAATCGGGTTAATGGATAGTTTAAATATCAAAAATGACCTTGATAAAATCACAACAACAGGCTATCTGAAAGCTGACGCTACAATTAAAACAGACTTCAAAAAGATTAAATCATCGGGTTCAATAATTATTAAAGACGGGTCTTTTATTAACCCCAAAACAAACATCGGAATTAAAAATATCATTGCAAACCTTGTTTTGGATAATGATATTTTAGATATTAAAAACACATCCGCTGTAATTAACAACTCTAAACTCAATGCCGAAGGCAAAATCGACAATCAATCAAATGTCGATATTAAAATTAATGTCGATGATTTATCTTTAAGCGAACTGTATCAAACATTTGCCCCAAAAGACATTAAAAGCGCCTATAA
Source organism: Candidatus Gastranaerophilales bacterium (assembly GCA_947624685.1). GTDB lineage: Bacteria > Cyanobacteriota > Vampirovibrionia > Gastranaerophilales > Gastranaerophilaceae > RUG14156. The sequence continues at coordinate 97,405 of CANQLJ010000002.1, forward strand.
ATTAAATCGTGCCAATTTATCCGCCCATATTAATTTGAAAGGAAAAATCGACAACTTAAACGCTAATTTAAACACAAAATTAAAAAATCTCTCTTTAAGCGACGCTAAAAATACAATTTTTGTCACAAACGACTTAGCGAACATCAATTTCTTAGCAAACAGCGAACAAATCAAAGGTCAAATTTCAAATAACGGCTTTAAAATTAACATCCCCCAAATGAAAACCCAAGGGCTAATTGATAAATTATCCGTCGATATAAATAATACCGATATTTTGATTAATCCCTTTGATTTTAAATATAATGACCTATCTAAAATTACAATAAATGGAAAAATCGAAAATTATATAAATGACCCTGATATCGATATTTTCTTAAACGGAAATATATCGACAAATAATTTAATTCAAACACTGGGTCGCGAAATTGAACCTTTTGTTTCTCACAAAGGTATAATTCAACTTAAAACTTCGATATCGGGAACAGCAAAAGAACAAAACATCATCGCTCAAATTTATTGCGATAAAGATAATTTCATAACCCCGATTGATTTTGTAACGTTATTAAATTCAGCTAGTTTGATGAATTTAAGCGCAAATATTAAAAACGGAAAAATCAAAGTCAAAGATTCGGGGCTCTTTAAATTGAATACCCAAGGTTTTAGCGACAATTTGACACAAAATACAATAAATGCTCAAAACATAATCGATTTAACAACGATAATTGATAATAACCACATAAATCTATTCAGATTAACCTTTAAAAACCCGCAGGAGCTTAAGCTATCGGCATTTAAAAAATCTTCAATGAATGCAAAAGGGAAAGTCATCTTAAACGGAAGGTTTGATAATCTTAACTATGGCGGGGATTTAAAAATCGCAAATTTAACAATACCGGAGCTTTTGTTTAAAACTCAAAATCTCGATTTAGGTTTTTATCTAAACGGATTAAGCCTCAAAACAAAACAAATTGATTTAAACGGCTCGAAAATCGACGCAAGCTTAAAAGCCGATTTGAATAATTTATCATTAATTAAATTAAACGATATTGACGTAAAATCAGATTTAATTGATGTTGATAAAACATTAAAAGTTTTAGATGAATTAAATAAATACCTGCCCGCCCCCCAAAAACAAACAACAAAAACAACGCAGGCAGTGCAAGCTAATATTCCAACCCAAAATATTCCAATCATCGCAAACGGAAAATTTGATATAAAAGCTCTTAAAACAGGAAACATTAATATCTCAAACATAAAAGGGCTTTTGGCGCTTGAAAATAATACATTATTAATCCATAACCTTGATTGCAATGCTTTTAAAGGCGAAGTCCAAGGCGACATTAAAATGAATATCTTAAATGGTCTTTTAGGTATCAAATTAAAAGGCAAAGACCTTGATTCCAATATGGCACTAACTGATGCCGCTAATATGAAAGATATGATTAGCGGGGATTTAAAATTTAAAACCGACATAACTTTAAAAGGTGCAACGTATCTTGAACAAATGAAGTCACTTAAAGGAAAGGTGGATTTTGAACTTAAACAAGGCGTCTATGGCCCGTTTTCAAAGCTTGAAAACTTTTTCTTAGCTGAAAATATAAGAGAAAACCCCGTATTTAAAAATACGATAGGTATAATTTTAACTCCCTTAGCGACAATAGATAGCTCCCACTATGAAAAACTAACGGGAAGCGTCAATTTTAATAACGGGATAGTTCACCTTAACGACATAAAATCGCAAGGGGATATCTTGTGCGTTTTAATTAACGGAAATATGGATTTAATTAAAAATGACATTGATTCAAATGTTCGTGTTCGTCTTGCTTCAAGCGTATCTGATATGTTAGGGCCGATTGCTATGGCAAACCCCGTTAATCTTGTTAAAAATACTCCCGGTCTCAATATTGCAAGTGCAAAACTATTTTCAATATTCTCTCAAGTCGTAACACCGAAGGAATATGAACAAATTCCCGATTTTTCAAAAAGCCACAGCGACGATTATGCAACAAAATTTCAAATTGTCCTAAAAGGAGACGTCGCAAAGCCTCTAAGCCTTGTAAAATCGTTTAAATGGCTCGTATTACAGGAAGATATGGATAAAGCAAAAGAATTTAGCGAAAAATATGTTCAAGAGCAAGAACAGCTTTTAAAACAACAATTAATTGATTCTTTGCAAAAGGAATATGAGGACAATAACAAACTCAAAGTCGGAGTTGAAAAGCTTCTTCAAATGGATACCACTGCTCCAAAAGTTAAAGAAATGCTTGTGGAAGAAACTATTAAAACTCAACAAGAAAACCTCAAAAACAAACAACAAGAAATTAAAGAGGAAGTTAAGCAAAGTGTTCAACAAAAAAGCGATGAGATAAATTACAAAATTAACGAAAAAATAAATGAAAAAGTTAATGAAGCAAATGCTAAAAAGCAAGAGCTGATTGAACAAAATCAAAAGAAACAGCAGGAATTAAAAGAGCTTCAAGAAAAGAAAGTTCAAGAAGCAAAGGACAAGTTAAAACAAAAGCTGGAGCAAAAGCTCGCACCGGCACAAAAAGCTATGGACGCTCAAGCCCAAGAGCAAACGCAAGCTCAAGAGCAAGTGCAAAATTAATTAAAATCACAGCCCTAAAGCTCTAAGCTCATTTTGAAAAGGCGAGATTTTAGCTAATTTTCTAATAACTTCATCCGTTTTTTCAATTGCAAAATCAATCTCATCTTCTTTTGTAAATCTCGAAAGAGAAAACCTTATTGACCCATGGAGCGAGGTAAAGGGAACTTTTTGGGCTCTTAAAACATGAGATGGGTCTAATGAACCTGATGTGCAAGCAGAACCCGATGAAGCATAAATTTTAAGGTCGTTTAGATATAATAAAATTAGCTCTCCTTCGATATATTCAAAGCCGATGTTTGTTGTGTTTGGGACTCTTGTTTTACTTTTTGAATTTAATTTTGCATTTTTTAATCTTGATAAAATCCCATCTTCAAGCTTATCTCTTAATTTTTTAACTCTGTCGTTTTCAAAATCAAGGTTTTCAAGCGCCAATTGCGCGGCACTGCCTAGCCCCACAATATAAGGAGTGTTTTGAGTGCCCGCACGAAGAGAATTTTCCTGATGACCCCCAATTAACAAGGGTTCAAATAAATTTCCTTTTTTATAATACATTGCGCCCACACCTTTTGGGGCGTGAAATTTATGACCCGAAATAGAATAAAAATCAATATCAGAGTCTTTAAGATTAATCGGAATTTTTCCTGCCGCCTGAACGCCATCAACAAAAACTTTTATATTTTTATTTATCTTTTTTGCTTCTTTTGCAATATCTAAAACGGGATACACCGCCCCCGTTTCGTTATTTGCGTGCATTACGGATAACAGTATTGTTTTAGGTGTGATTTTAGACAATAAATTTTCAATATCTAAATCCCCGTTTTCATCGACCCCGACGTAAGTTGCGCTATAGCCTTTTTTTTCAAGATAATGATAGACGTTTAAAACGCATGGGTGTTCAACTTGAGTTGTGATGATGTGGTTGTTTTCACTGTTCCCGTATTTTTCAACAACCCCTCGAATTGCGGTATTGGCGCTTTCTGTAGCGCAGGAAGTAAATATGATTGATTTTTTATCTTCCGCACCAAGAAGGTTTTGAACCTGCTCTCTTGCTATTTCAATAGCTTTAGCGCTAACTTTGGCGCTATCATACATGCTTGAAGGGTTAGCGTAGTTTTGTTTAAAATAAGGCATCATCGCTTCAAGCACTTTTTCATCGACACAGGTTGTCGCATTGTTATCTAAATATACTTCGTTATTCATCTTTTTGCTCGATTACATTAATTTCATCATCTACAAGTTCTTTTAATTTTGTTTCAACAAAATTTTTCAAGGTCAATTTTGCATTGGCGCAAGTCGAACAATGCCCCTTGAGTTTAACTGTGACATTATTTCCCTCAACATTAATTAATTCAATATCGCCAAAATCTTTTTTTAATTCGGGCGCAATTATTTCTTCAACGACATTATTAATTTTGATTATCTTTTGAACAGGGTTTAATTTTTCTTTTTTATCTTTAATAACATATTTTTTTAATATGTTTTCGATATTTTCTTTGCACCTTTGGCAGGCAAGTCCGGCGGATGTGATTTTGGAAATATCTTCAAAAGTCTTTGCGCCGTTGTTTTTAATAGCGTCAATTATATCTTTTTCGCTCACCGAAAAGCAATTGCAAATGATTGGAGAATCTTTTTGCCCTTCGTTATTTTCAAGATAATCTTTATAATCATCTTTTAAATAATTTTTAAGCGCATCTTCAAGCGCTTCTCGCCCCATAACGGAACAGTGCATTTTCTCGGGCGGCAAGCCATCCAGGGCATCAGCTATTTGCTTGTTTGTAATTTTTGATGCTTCATCAAGCGACTTTCCTATTATCATCTCTGTTAGAATGCTTGAAGCGGCAACAGCCGAGCCGCAGCCGAATGTTTGAAATTTAGCATCTTTTATAATATTATTTTCAATTTTTAGATACAATTTTAATTTATCTCCGCACGATAATGCTCCCGCTTCTCCTATGGCATCAGCGTTTTCGATTGAACCGACATTTCTTGGGTTTTTAAAATGATCTTTAACTTTGTCCGAATATTCCCACATAGTTTTATTTTACTTTCTTATTTACATTTTAAATCAACTTATTCAAAATTATTATACTCAAAAAATCCTACTTGTATATGTCAAAAAAAATAATATTTAAGTACATAATATGAATATGGAAGATTTAAACTATAATTCTCTTGCAAAAAATTTAATCGAACAAGGGATTTTAAAAGAAATCAAAGAAGAAGAAAATTTCTTTAAAACCGCGGCAAAAGAAACGTCATCACCAAAACCGAAATCCAAAAAACCAAAAAAGCACATAAATCAATATGATTTGGAGCTTTTAAAAAACGGCTTTGAAGATGATATAATTAACGATGCCTCTTTTAAAATCATTCAAAGGTTTATCAATTTTAAACAAAACCTAATGCAAAGAAAAAACAGCCCATACGCTTGGCTTTTCAATATCGAGAGCTTTCTTTTTGCATTTTTTCCGAAATTATACAAAATCAAACTCGCAAAAGACGCGATGGCAAAACTAAAAGAGCTCGATATAGACACAAAAAAGCTTCTTGAAAAAACCGTGCCTTATGGCGAAAAAGAAGCGCGATATGAAAATTTAATCAAGTATATAAATTATGCAAACGAAATTCAAGCGAAGCTTAAAAAGCATTAATTTTATACTGTTTCATCGAGATGATTGTCTTCGATGAGTTTTCTTAAATTCCTTTTGCTTTCATATTTTTTGTTTTCGCCCAATGCTTGACGATAGAGCATATTAAGCTTCGAAGCGATGAATACTTCGGAATTATCGGTGCAAGTCCTTTTTGTGTAAATGCTTGAATTGCAAAAAGGTAAGCTGTAGTTGATATTGTTGATTCTTGTCATAACGATGTACCAAAAGGAATACTTTTATAATATAGTTAATAATGCTGAATTGTCAAGATTGCTTGTTTTAAACAACATTTCTTAAAATATTTACAAAACTTTGTAATTTTTTATTTTTATAATAAAATGGTTTTACTATGTTAAAAGATTATTTTATTAAAACTGTTAAAGACGCTATTTTAAAAGCTGTTGAACTTGGAAACCTTCCCGAAACGACCGACAAAAATATCGAACTAACCTGCGATAAACCAAAAAACAAAGACTTTGGCGATTTTGCGGTCAATGTTTCACCTCTGGCAAAAAGTGCTAAAAATTCTCCGATTAATATTGCAAATGCAATTAAAGACAAAATTGAACCAAAGAATTTTTCAGTTAATGTAATAGCAGGGTTTATTAATTTTAAGCTTGAAAACAAGTTTTTAAATGACATCATTGTTGAAATTTTATCTAAAAAACAAGACTATCTTAAAACCAATATAGGCAAAAACGAAAAAGTAAATATAGAATACGTTAGCGCCAATCCGACCGGCCCATTTCATATTGGCCACGGACGCTGGGCGGCTTTGGGCTCAGCTTTAGCCAACATCATGAAATATTGTAATTATGATGTTTTTCAGGAATTTTATATAAATGACGCGGGAAATCAGATAAATAAGCTCGCAAAATCCCTTGAAATTCGTGTTCGCCAGCTCAAGGGTGAAAAAATTGAACTTGAAGAAGGTTTATACCCCGGAGAATACCTTATCGATTGCGCTAAAAGATATATTGAAGATGATAAAGGCCTTAGCTATGGCGATTTTGCCAAAAACGATATGTTAAGGCAGCAAAAAGAACTGCTCGAAAAATTCGGTACGCATTTTGATTTGTTTTTCTCGGAATTGACGCTCTATCAAAATAATGAAGTTGATAAATGTATGGAAATGCTCAATAAATCGGGAAAAATCTATAAAAAAGATGATGCGGTTTGGTTTAAAAGCTCGGATTTTGGCGATGATCAAGATAGAGTATTAGTCAAAAGCGACGGCAAAAACACGTATCTAACAGCCGACATTGCCTATCACAAAAATAAACTTGATAGGGGCTTTGATAGATTAATCAACATTTGGGGCGCAGACCACCATGGCTATATACCGAGAATGAAAGCGGCAATTGAAGCATTGGGCTATGACCCAAACAAATTGGAAGTAATTTTAGGGCAATTAGTCAACATTATCCAAGACGGACAGGCCCAAAGAATGGGTAAGCGCAAAAAAATGGTCACTTTGGATGATTTGGTTGAAGAAGTGGGCGTTGACGCCACAAGATTTTGGATGCTTATGAGGTCGTCTGATACGACGATTGATTTTGATATTGATTTAGCAAAATCGCAAAGCGACAAAAACCCCGTCTTTTATGTGCAATATGCCCATGCGAGAGCTTGTTCGATATTAAGAAAAGCGCTTGAAAAAAGGCTTGATATTGATAATAAAACAGAGCTTGAGCCGTTATTAACCAAGGATGAAATCGATAAATTCAACCAAAACCCCGATATTATTTCGATGTTTGATAATTTGTCCGATGAATCCTATGAAGCAACAAAGGCGCTTATTTTAAAGCTTGAAGAAGGCAAGGCGCTTCTGGCTAATGCGGTTAAATATAGAGCGCCTTATATGATTTGCAAGTATTTATTGGAGCTTGCTAATTCATTTCACCATTTTTACAATTATACAAGGGTTTTATCGGACAATAAAAAAGATAGTTTGATGAAGCTTGCGCTTGTTGATTCTTTCAGGCAGGTTATGGCAATTATGCTTAATTTAATCGGCGTCAGCGCAGTTGAAAAAATGTAGTTGACTTTGAATTTTGTTCTTGATAATCTTGAATGTGTACTGAGGGTTTTGACTCAATGTGTGAACGTTGGGGGCTATTAGCTCAGGTGGTCTGGGTGGGAGTCCGACAACGGGTTAGGTCCGACAAAAGTGAAAATAAAATATAATTATGGGCGGTCAGCTCAGGTGGTCTGGGTGGGAGTCCGACAACGGGTTAGGTCCGACAAATGAAAATTGAATAAATAAGTTTTAAGAATATATTAAGGGCTATTAGCTCAGGTGGCTAGAGCGCACCCCTGATAAGGGTGAGGTCCCTGGTTCGAGTCCAGGATGGCCCAATTAAAAAGGATAACTTCGGTTGTCCTTTTTTATTGTGTATTTTTTTATGATACCAACAACCCGTCATTGCGGGCTTTACAAAGCGAACAGGCGAGGAAGGAGCCTTGTGGCCAGTATCTTTAGGCGGAGCCGAAGGTGACCCGCAATCTGTTAAGAAGGAAATACCTAAGGTTAAGAGATTCTGAGTCGGACTCAGAATGACAGTTTACTTTTTTATAAAATACTACCATTGGTCAGACCCTGAAATAAATTCAGGGTGACACGATACAGAGATATAAACCATTATACCACGTCATTGCGGGCCCCGACCCGCAATCTCTAAAGTATGTAATCCTCACATTTTGGACGTTCACTTTTCTTTCCGCCTGTGCAATTGTAGTTAATTGAGTAATTTGATATTTACGGTTAGTTTGGTTTTTCGTTGGTGTTGGCTTCCTGTTTGGATTTGAGCTGTCGGAAATAATCAGAATACCGCATACAGGCTCAGCCATCCTCACTTCGTTGCGGTGCTTCGCTTTGTAAAACTACCCGTTCAGGAAAACGGTCTTTTTGGACTTTTGTTGGTGAAACGTTTAGTTTGCGCACTTATAGCGGTGTTGACTTGTAATTATTTTCTCATTTGAATTTCGGATAAAGTGTTTGAAGTGTACGCGAAGTAACGATTATTTCGAAAAAGTCCGTTTTGAAAATTTTAAAAAAAATAAAAGCTGATAATTAAATTATCGGTGTTTAAAAGTCATATTGGAAGGTGAAAATCGCATTTTTGATGAATTCAAGAGTGCGGTGCGATGAGTACAATTATTTAGATGTCTTTATAAATTTAACTTTGCGCTATCGCAATAATTTGTCCAAGAAAAAAGCGTTTTGTTTTTATCCAGTTTTGATAATGCTTCCATTTCCTCTGATGTTAATTCAAAATCAAACAGGTTAATATTTTCAATCATTCTATCTTTATGGCAGGTTCTTGGAATTACAATAATATTTCTTTGAACTAAAAATTTAAGAGCAATTTGACTTGGAGTTTTTGAATATTTTTGAGCAATATTTTTAATTGTCGGATTAGAAAAAATCTCTTTCATTCCTGCTCCTAAAGGACTCCAAGCCATCAAAGAAGTACCATAATTTTTCATTAGATTTTGAAATTCTTGTTTTTGGTAGAAAATATGAGCTTCAACCTGATTAATTGCAGGGATTATTTCGCAATTTGAAATAAATTCCCTATATAATCTTTCGCTAAAATTTGAAATCCCAACCGCTCTAACTTTTCCTTCTTTTTGAGCTTCAATCATAGCTCTATACATTTCATAAGAATTTGAATAAGGTTCGTGGATTAAAATTAAATCAATATAATTAACCCTAAGCTCATTTAACGATTGCTCTATACCACTTTTGGCTCTATCATAGCTGTTATTTGAGGAATTTAGCTTTGTCACAAGAAAAATATCTTCTCTTTTAATTCCCGATTTATTAATTGCAACCCCGACCTCTCGTTCATTTCCGTACATTTTAGCTGTGTCGATTAATCTATAACCAACATCTAATGCTTCTAAAACGCACCTTTCACAAACACTTCCCGATAATTCCCAAGTGCCAAAACCAACAAGAGGAATTTTATTATTTGAATTTAATTTTATTTCATACATAGCGTTACACCTTTATTTAATTTTTTCTCGCAATTTTTCCAAAAACATCTTAGAGGCAGGAGAAAATACCTGATATTTTTTCCAAATTAAACACCAGCTTGCTTCCATCGTTGTTTTTAGTGGGCGAAAACAAAGGTTTGAATCTTTAGAGGTATTTGCAAGATTATTTAGACTGAACATATATCCCATACCCTGTTCGACCATAATTGCTCCGTTATAAAAAAGCGTATGAGTTGCTGCAATATTTAAACTATCTTTTTTTTCATTAAACCACCTGTAAAATTCATTATCAGGGGTTGGTTTTCTAAATGCTTTTCTGGATAAAATCAGAGGAATTTTTTCCATATCTTCAAATGTTATAAATTTTTTATGCGCAAGTTTTGAATCTTTTCTCATAACAATTCCCCAAGTATCTTTATCGGGTAAATTTACGGCATTATATTTTGTTAAATCCACAGGTTTCATTACTATTCCAAAATCAAGAAGTCCGTTATCAATCTTTTCAACTATATCCTCGTGGATTCCACTATACATGTGAAAAATAATATTTTGATAATCTTTTCTAATCTCTTGCATTAAACTTGCAACGCTATTTATTGAGTTTGTTTCGCCGCTTCCGATATAAATTTCGCCTGAAATTTCTTGTTTTAAAGATGAAAACTCGTTTTTCGTCTTTTCAACCATTTCAACTATTTCTTCGGCGCGTTTTCTTAAAATCATTCCTTCAGACGTTAAAGTAACATTATGATTTGTTCTAATAAAAAGAGTCTGCCCGAGTTCACGCTCTAAATCCTGCAATTGTCTTGATAGCGTAGGCTGCGTTAAATGAAGATAATTAGCGGCACCTGTAATAGAACCGACTCTAGCTACCGCTAAAAAATATTTTAGAACACGAAATTCCATAAACTAATAATATTTATTTTTGTAATACCTGTCAAGCATAACAGATTATACAATATAAGTATTTGCTATTTTAAAAATATAGTAAATAATAAAAATATGAATAATGACGATATATTGCAAAATTTAAAAGATGCAGGCTGCGACCTAAAGATTGCCGGTAACATTATTTCGCTAATTAAAACAGGTGATAAAGCACCTGCATTAAATCTGATTGCAAAACATAGAAAACAACTTTTAGAGTCATTATACGAAAATCAAAAGAAAATCGATTGTCTTGATTTTTTAATTTTCAATTTAAAACAAGAAACGAATTTTATTAAAAATTGAAAGGTGTTAAAAATTGTTTAAAAAAATATCAATAGTAATTCTAACGTTGTTTATATTTCAAAATAGTTTTGCATTAGCTAAAAAATATGAGGATAAAAATATGAAAGAAACAAAAAAAATAACTCAAAACGCAGGACGGGTACAACTTGGAAATTTTGCACCTGAATTTGCTCATTTTAATGATGATATTTTATTTGGCGAAAACTGGAATAACCCTGATATTGATACAAAAACAAGAAGCATTATCACAATGACCGCTCTAATTTCGCAAGGAATAACGGATACGTCTTTAAAGTACCACCTTCAAAACGCTAAAAACCATGGAGTAACAAAATCAGAAGCTGCTGCAATTATAACAAACACTGCTTTTTATGCTGGATGGCCTAAAGCGTGGGCAGCTTTTAATTTGGCTAAAGAAGTATGGAATGATGAAACTTCCCCAATAAGTAATTTAAGTGAAAAAGATAAATACGCAAAAACCATAATGTTTCCAATTGGAAACCCAAATGACGCTTATAAACAATATTTCATAGGTCAAAGTTATATTGCGCCAATTTCAACAAGTCAAGTTAAGATGTTTAACGTGACATTTGAACCAAAATGCCGCAACAATTGGCATATCCATAAAGCAAAAGAAGGCGGAGGACAGATTTTAATTGCAATCGGCGGCAGAGGATATTATCAAGAATGGGGTAAAGAGCCTGTTGAGATGAACCCCGGAGATGTTATAAATATTCCTGCTAACGTTAAACACTGGCATGGTGCTGCACCTGACAGTTGGTTTTCCCATATAGCAGTTGAAGTTGATGGTATTGAAACAGAAAACGCTTGGCTTGAGCCTGTTAGTGATAGTGAATATAACAAATTGAAATAGTGGTAGGGCAAAATGAAAGATTGTTTTAAAAATAAAGTTGTACTTATCACAGGTGCTGCGCAAGGTATAGGGCTATCTACAGCAAAAGAATTTGCACGAGTTGGCGCTAATGTTGTTATGGCAGATGTTGCCGATATGAAAGAGCAAATTGAAGAACTGACAAAATCGGGTTATAGCGCAACTCCTTATATTTGCGATGTAAGTAAAGAAAACCAAGTTCAAAAAATGGTTAAAGATATTGTTGAAAAATTTGGAAGTTTAGATTGTGCTTTTAATAATGCAGGGGTGCAAACACCTCAAAGACCAATGGCGCAGATTTCGTTTGAAGAATTTAATAAAACCATCGATGTTGATTTTCGTGGTGTTTGGAACTGCATGAAATATGAAATCGAACAAATGTTAAAACAAAATGGCGGGGCAATTGTTAACACTTCTTCTCAAGGCGGAGTTACGGGATTTCCGGGGCAAGCTGCGTACATTGCTTGTAAGCACGCAGTTATTGGTTTAACAAGAACAGCTGCAATTGATTATGCTTCAAAAGGAATAAGAATTAATGCAGTATTACCCGGGGTAATTCTAACTCCTATGGCAAAAGATTTAGTTAAAAGAAATCCTGAAATTGAAAAAGAACTTTTAAGAGATATTCCGAAAGGAAGAATGGGCGAGCCTTATGAGATAGCTCATGCTGTAATGTG